>NZ_CALEDC010000354.1 GCF_937949835.1 uncultured Campylobacter sp. | reverse complement strand
AAAACGACTGACCGCCAAACCGATCGCCGAGCCAAAGCCCTAGCCCGCGTTACTGCACGTAAATTTTATACTCGCCGTAGCCGCGCGCGTCCATCTCCTCAAGCGGTATAAATTCCAAGCTAGCGCCGTTGATGCAGTATCTCATACCGCCCTTATCCCTCGGTCCGTCCTCAAAGACGTGTCCTAAATGGCTGCCTCCTACGCGGCTGGAGACCTCGACGCGCTGCATGCCGTGGCTGTCATCTTGCGCATAGGCGATCGCATCGGTCGTTATCGGCTTTGAAAAGCTCGGCCAGCCGCAGCCCGCGTCAAATTTATCGGTGGATGAAAACAGCGGCTTTTTCGACACGATGTCGATGTAGATGCCCTTTTTATAATTCTTGTCGTATTCGCTCGAAAACGGCCGCTCGGTCGCCTTTTCCTGCGTGACTTGATACTGAAGCTCGGTCAAATTTTTCTTCAGCTCCTCCTTGCTTTGCACTTTAAATTTTTCATCGTCCTCAAGCGGCTTTTTAGCAAGGCGCAGATCGATGTGGCAGTAGCCGCCCGGGTTTTTGCCGAGATAATCCTGATGATACTCCTCGGCGCGGACGAAATTCTTTAGCGGCGCCACTTCGACGGCGATCTTTTCTTTAAATTTCGCCTGCTGCGCCGCTATGAAATAGCGCGCTATCTCCCCGCTCGCCTCATCGGTGTAGTAGATGCCCGTGCGGTACTCGCGACCGCGATCGTTACCCTGCTTGTCGATCGAGAACGGATCGATGATGCGGAAATAATGCGCCAAAATTTCAGGCTCGCTGATGACGTTGGCGTCGTATTTTAAGTGTAGCGTCTCGGCATGATCGCTGCTATGTAAGCCCTCGTAGCTTGCTTTATCGCTCTTGCCGTTGGCGTAGCCCACCTGCGTCGCGACTATGCCGTCAAGCTGCTTAAAATACGCCTCCATGCCCCAGAAGCAGCCGCCTGCTAGATAAATTTCTTTTACGTTTGCGTTCACGCCGCCTCCTTTAACTTTAAAATTTGCGTCCACCGCGCTGCCGCCGTCTGCGGCATTGAGCGCGACTAAATAACCCGCCGCCAAAGCAAAGAGGCAGATTAAAAATTTGAAAATTTTCATTTTGATCCTTTCGTTTTGAATTTTGCGCAATTTTACAATCTCTAAATGAAGCGAGAGTGAAAGAGAGAAATTTTATTGCCTACGGCGGATCGCTACCCAAATTTTATCGCCGCAGGATCGGGACTTTCGGCTCGCCGTCGCCGCAGAATTAGAATTTTACCGCGGCAGCGCAAGATCAAAATTTTATCTTATCCTCGCAGCGCGCTGCAGCATCGGAATTTTACCTCCTCGCAAGCGGTTAAAATTCTACGCTATAACGAGGGCTGAAATTTTACCGCCGCCGCCAAGATTAAAATTTTACTGCTTCAGCGGGGGGAGGCTGGATTTCGCTAGCGCGGTAAGCGGTTGGATTTGATCGCCGCGGCAAGAATTAAAATTTTGCTACCGCTGTAGGGTTGGAATTTCGTCGCCCTGCGCTACGATGAAATTCTAACCCTTTTACGAGCGAGACCCTTGCGCCGTCCATTCGCCTGCGCTACGGCTCGCGTGAAATTTATCCATTCATCGCGGCTTACGTGGGGATTTTAGAGATTTTGATACGCCCTATTGCGGCGCGAAATTTTATTGTCGTGCCTCGCGGCTAGATTTTGCTACCGTCGCGATAATTAAAATTTTACCGCCGCGCGACCGTGGCTTGAGCCTGATTTAGCGCCTTTGTGAGTTTTACGACGCGGCCGAATTCTACCGCGCGCGCTTTGCGAGGGCACGGACTGCTCGCGAGACGGAAGCTTTGCACTGCGCCTGCTGCTTTGCCGTAGATAAAATTTTATCTACGCACCGCTTCAAATGCGGCACGGCACTTGTCCACCGCGCGGCTAAATTTTCTACACACCGCTTAGGTTGCGGCACGGCGTCCATCCGCTCGCAGCACGATTAAAATTTATCTATACGGCGCGCCGATCGCGACGAGGCGCCGCCTTAAAAATTTATACTCCGCTCCGTATCTGCTGCGAAACGGCGCCGAAATTTCAACGCAAAATAGGCGCCATGAAATTTACGCGCCGCAAGATAAAATTTGCGCCGTTGTGTGACGGCGAGGCGCGAACCCATCCGCTGCGTGCGCGATTAAATTTTAAATTTTGCGTTGCGGCCGCAAGATAAAATTTTCGCGACCATTCAGGAGCGGCGGATGATTAAATTTAGATTGCGCCGCACCGATACGTAGCGGTATGTCGCATAGCCAAAAACTCGCGCCGCGCAGTAGTATAACGAAGCGCGAACAGTCGGATTCGCACTGCCTCCGCCACGTAGCAGAGTACAGCCATTTACATCGCGCGCAGCTGTGTAGCGGAGATAGCCCGATCCGCACCGCGTTGGCGTGCAACAAAGCACCGCGCATTAGATCCGCGCAGTGTCCGCTACGTAGCGAGCAACAAGATCCGCTCCGGCGCGGTTTTCAAGATTTGCAACGGCATAAAAAGTTACGAAGCTAGCACAATAAATCCGCCTCACCGCAGGCGAGCAAATTTTAGTGCAAAAAGTGGCGCACTCCCGTAAAATACATCGCCATGCCAAACTCGTCGGCGCTTGCGATCACCTCATCGTCGCGGATGCTGCCGCCTGGTTGCACGACCGCCGCGACGCCCGCAGCATGGGCGATCTCGATGCTGTCTTTAAACGGGAAAAACGCCTCGCTTGCAAGCGCGCAGCCACGCAGATCGACGCCCACGTCGCGAGCCTTCGCCACTGCCGCACGTGCGGCGTCCACGCGGCTCGTCATACCCATGCCGATCGCGACCATCGCGCGAGCTTTGACGTAAACCACGCAGTTGCTCTTCGTAAGTGCGGCGATCTGCCACGCGATTTTTAGATCGCTAAGTTCGCTCTGGCTCGCCGCGCGCCCCGTGACGCAGCGGGCATTTGCGACCTCGCCCGCGCCCACGTAGTCGCGCTGCTGATACACAAAGCCGCCGTCGATAAATTTAAAATCATATTTGTCGTTTTCGCGAATCAAAAACTCCCCGCCCTGCTCAAAAATTTTGATGCGCTTTTTCTTTTCAAATACCGCAAGCGCCGCGGGCGTAACGCGAGCGGCAAGGATAACTTCGACAAAAATTTCATTGATCTTATTCGCTAGCTCCTCGTCCAAAACGCCGTTTATCGCCACGACGCCGCCGTATGCCGAGACTGGGTCGCATTTTAGCGCCTCTACGTAGCTTTCAAGCAGGCTAGATTTCACGGCAAAGCCGCATGGATTGGCGTGCTTGCAG
>NZ_CALEDC010000353.1 GCF_937949835.1 uncultured Campylobacter sp. | reverse complement strand
GAGCGCTTCTGAGCTTTGCGTCACGTCTAAAATATCATCGATTATCTGAAAGGCAAGCCCAAGGTTTTTGCCGTATTCGCCGAATTTTGCGCTCGCGCTTGAAATTTTATCATGATCTTTCGCGGTGCTAGAGCTTGAAATTTCGACTTCGTTTTTTGTGCCGCTCATATCTGAAATTTCGCCGAGATTTTCTGCGTCGCCGAATTTCAAAAAAGCCCCGCAGCGTGCGACCTCTTCGATCAAAGCGGAGGTTTTTAGATAGATCATCTGCAGATATTTGCTCGCATCGTCGTTAAAATCATTGCTTAAGCTCACGTCCATCAGCTCGCCCACGGCTAGCTTTGTGACGGCGCCCGAAAGCGCGGCGGCGATGCGGCTTTCAAATTTAGAAAGCTCGAAGTATGCCTTGGAATAGAGTATGTCGCCCAGCATCACGGCGTTTTTGGAGCCGTAGGTGGCATTGATCGAGGGTTTGCCGCGGCGCACCGAGCTTTCGTCGATGACGTCGTCGTGCAGCAGGCTCGCAGCTTGAATGAGCTCGATGATCGCGCACAGACGCAGCGATTTTTCATCTTTTTGCGCGATGTTTAGCAGCAGCTTGGAGCGCAGTTTTTTGCCGGGGCTTAGCCTATCAAACATCTCGCTAGCAGGCTCGTATCCGCAATCTGCGATGAAGCTTTTCATAATTAAATCGATTTGATCTTGCATTATTCGTTGTTGCTTAGGATATTTCCGCTCATTTGCAAAAATTTGTCGTTTAGCTCGTCTTGTAGATCCTGCTGTGCGATGAAGCTTTCGATCTCGCGCTCGCTAATGCCGCGCGTTTCGCAGAGCCGCTCACAGGCGATGAGGCGGATTAGAGCTTCTTCGATTTCGTTTTGCACTAAAGTAGGGCTTGCAGCGGATAAAATTTCAAAAAATTTCTCTCTTGGGCTGCCTTCAAAAATATCCATTTACCTTCCTTAAAATTTCGTGATTATAGCAAATGTAAAATTTAATTTAGGTTAGGGCGCGGCAAACTATCGGGGTTTTAACTAAAGCGGATTCGCAAATTTTGCGCTCGCGTGCGGTAAATTTTAAGCTTAAGCGCGGGATTTTGGGCTTTGAATCTATAAATTTTAAAATTTTACTTGTTTGCGAGATAGGCAGAGCGAGCGGAATTTAAAAATTTAATCTTGGTCGCGTGGCGGATTAAACGCGAAGCTTTGCAGAAGGCGGAATTTTAAATTTACAGATAAACAGCTTGATTTTTACGGAAATTTTAAAATTTTGTGGCGCGAGTAAAATTTTAGATTTCGCGTGAGTGGATAGAATTTCGCTTTGCTTGAGCGCCAAAATTCTTGAATTTTGCGTAGGCGGAGAGGATTTTAGCTTTGCTTGTGCGGTAAATTTTGATTTCTGCACGGCGGATAAATTCTACTTATGCAAAATCTACTCGCGCGCGCAACACGCATCAGGCTTCTTAAAATTTTAAAATACCGCTGCTTTGCGAGAATTTGAAACTCCATGGACGCAGTAGAATGCTAAAATCGCGTTTAGCATTAAATTTTAAGTCTGGTTTTCGAGGCAAATTTTAAATTAATCCGCGAGAAGGCATCTTTAAATTTTTAAAATTCTACCACCTTTTACAGATAGAATTTCATTTTTCACGCAGATAAAATCGCGCACCACAAGAGCTACTTTTAAAATTTTAAATTCCACTCGCGCAGATGAGATCCCGGTTTTTGTGCTGGCGGAATTTTCTGCGCAAGGATTATTTTCAAATTTTAATTTCGCTTGCGTTGAGTGCGAGGATGGAATTTGCTCCGTTTTAAGAGCCTAAAACGCGATTTTACTCAGCTGCATACTAGATTTCTAATTAGCTCTGCCTAAAAAGCCAGGCTGCTTTAAATTCCGCTGATGATTTCGCGCGCTTGTGCGATGCTTAGGGCATTGCGGCTTAGTTCACTAGGCTCGCCAAACCCCCAGCATACCTGCAAATACTCAAGTTTTGCGCCTCTTAGATCTGCCAAATTTGCTTGAAAGCATCGTACTGCCGCAGCTTGTGCACTTTCCGTCGCTTCTGCTTTTGCGGAAATTTTGGCGCCTTTAAAGCTTAGCGTTGCCGCCCCGTCAGCACCTGTGTCGTTAGGGCGGAATTTTTCATCCGCGTTAAGATTTTCGCCGCAAGAGCTTAAGCCCTCGCTGCTAGCGCTGAAATTCTCTCTACTCGTATCGCGGCTAGCATTTAAGCTCTCGCCGTTATTGCCGCCTTGAAATTCTAAATTTTGTAAAAATTCCGCGCCACGGAGTGCAGCTAGTTCATCTTTTTTGCTGTCGCCCAAAAAAATCGCGTTTTTGTGCGGCGAGCATGCAATTACGTGTAGCAGCATCGCAGGGTTGGGTTTTGATGGCATCTGCTCGTTCACGCCTACGACCAGATCAAATAGCCTGCGCACGCCCGTTTTTTCTAAGATCGCGCTTAGGGTATAGGAAGGCGCATTGGAGGCGACTGCGAGAAAAAATCCTGCTTTTTTGCACGAGTGCAAAAGATCCTCGATACCCTCGTAAAGCACGGCAAAATCGCGGTAATTGCTTACGAATTCTTTCTCGAAAAAAGCAAGCTCTTCGGCGCTCGCTTCGGTTTTGCCGTAAAATTCTAAAAAGGCGTTTTTGCTTGGATCGTTGATGGTGTGGACGATGAAATTCTTTTGTAGAGGCGCTAGTCCGTAGAGCTCGCGGCGAGTGTTATTGACGCTGATTTCGATCGCGCGCGAGGAGTCAAGCAGCGTGCCATCCATATCAAAAATCACGGTTTTCATCTAATAATCCTTTAAAAAATCGATTTTGTGCTTGTCTTTTTTGTAACTCTTATTATTTTTGAGCTTTTGCAAAGCGTTTGCTTCATGCTGTAGCGCTGATCTAAACGCAGCATCGCTGATCTGCCCTGCCTCGCTAGCATCAAGGACGTTTTTGGCAAAGCTTTCAAGCGCCTTGGTGTAGGGGCTATCGAGATTCGTAGCGGCCGCTTTAGATAAAATTTCGTAGTTTTTAGCTATTCGCTTCGCAAAAAGCTCTGCGTCGAAATCCTCGCGCTTTAGCAGCGCTACGGCGGATTTTACGAAGCGTTCTAGCGCGCGGATATATTTAACGCGCTCATCTTTTTCTCTGATTTGCATGATCTTTCCTTAATTAAAGCGCGCATTATAGCAAAATTCGAAATTGTGGCAAAATTACGCATATTGTAAAACTATATTTTAATAATATTTTTTCTATAAATCCCGTATTATAGGCATTTTAAAATCATATAAAAATACTTGACTTTATTGTAAAATTTCGCTATTATTCGCCAAATTTTTTACAAAGGACAAAAATGCAAAAAGAAACCCTCGCAACTCATTTTGGTTACGACTCCGTCGCAGGCTACGGCACGATGGCAGTTCCCATTTATCAAAGCACCGCGTTTAACTTCGGTTCTAGCAAAAAGGCTGCCGATCGCTTCGCGCTGCGTGATCTAGGACCAATTTATGGGCGTTTGACAAATCCTACTACTGATGTTTTTGAGGCGCGACTTGCGGCGCTGGAAAACGGCAAAGCCGCAATCGCGGTCTCTAGCGGGCAGGCGGCAATATTTTTTGCGGTGGCAAATTTAGCCGCAGCGGGCGAAAATATCATCATCGCCGAGAAAATTTACGGTGGCGCGACCACGCTTTTGGCGCACACGATCAAGCGTTTCGGCATCGAGGCTAGGATTTTTGACTCCGAAACTGCGGATAATTTGGAAGGTTTAATCAACGATAAGACTAGAGCGATCTTTTTTGAGACGCTTTCAAATCCTCAAATTTCGGTTGCAAATACCGCTAAAATCGCTACAATCGCAAATAAGCACGGCGTAGTAACGATTGCGGATAACACGATCCCAAGCCCTGCGCTTTACAATCCGCTTGATGACGGCGCCGATGTCGTAATCCACAGCGCTAGCAAATACATAAGCGGGCAGGGGCTTAGCATCGCAGGCGCGATCGTTTCGGGCAAAGGATTAAATTCCAAACTCAAAGGCAATCCGCGTTACGCACATTTCAACGAGCCTGATGAGAGCTATCACGGCTTAGTTTATGCGGATTTAGTAGATAATTTTGATATTTATACGCTTAGGATTCGCTTGTCCCTGCTTCGCGATATTGGTGCGACGCTATCGCCGTTTAACGCGTTTCAGCTCATCCAGGGGCTTGAAACACTGCCGCTTCGCATGCAAAAACACTCGCAAAACGCATTAAAGATAGCAGAATTTTTACAAAATCATCCGAAGGTAAAGCAGGTCAATTATCCGGGGCTTGCAAGCTCGCCATTTAATGCCGCGATCAAAGCGAAATTTAAAAACGGCTATGCAAGCAGTCTGATGAGCTTCATCGTAGATAGCGAAGAAACAGCGCTAAAGGCGGTTAGTAAGGTTAAAATTTTCTCTGTCGTAGCAAATATCGGCGATACGAAGTCGATCATTACTCATCCTGCGAGCACGACGCATTCGCAGCTAAACGAGGAGCAGCTAAACCGCGCTGGCGTACCTGCGAGCTTAATCCGCCTAAGCGTGGGTATAGAGGACGCGAATGATTTGATTTCTGATCTTAGTGAGGCACTGAAATAATGGCACTTTTAAGCACAAAGGGCGTTTATGGGCTGGCTGCGATTTTGCAGATCGCCAAAGCTAGCGAAGTAGCGCCGATAAGTATAAAAGAGATCGCCGAGCGTACGGGAGTTTCTAAGAATTATTTGGAACAAATTCTAAATACCCTTAGAAACGAAAAGCTGGTGTGTAGCATCAAAGGTAAAAACGGCGGTTATCACCTAGCCAGAGATGCTAGCGAGATTTCTTTCGGTGAAATTTTTACCGCTCTTGAAAAGGATCTGCGGATGACTAGCATTCAGATGAGCGATCCCGGACTGCGGGCGCTTTTTGAAAAATTTGACGTCAAGCTGGCAGAGATATTTAACGAGCCTCTAAGCAGCTACGAGGAGATGATGGCGCGAAGCGTCCAGTATTTAAATTTCAGCATTTAAAGGAAAAATATGAAAATAGCAAACGATGTTACGGAGCTCATCGGCAATACTCCGTTAGTTAGAATCAATACGTTTGGCAAAAATGCCCTCATCCTAGCCAAGGCGGAATTTTTAAATCCAAGCCACTCGGTCAAGGATCGCATCGCATGGCAGATCGTCAAAGACGCGCTAAGCTCAGGCAAAATCGATAAAAATAGCGTTTTGATAGAGCCTACCAGCGGAAACACGGGTGTGGGGCTTGCGATGATCGCAGCAAAGCTCGGTATGAAGCTCATTCTAACGATGCCAAGCTCGATGAGTATCGAGCGCCAAAAGCTCATAGCCGCATTCGGGGCTAAAATCGAGCTGACCGATCCGAAATTCGGAATGAAAGGCGCGGTAGATAGGGCAAATGAGCTGGCTGCGAGCACCCCAAATAGCTTTATCCCGAGCCAATTTGATAACCCGAGCAATCCAAAAGCGCATTTTCAAAGCACTGGACCTGAAATTTGGGAGCAAAGCGGCAGTAAGGTAGATATTTTAGTCGCGGGATTTGGCACAGGTGGCACGCTTAGCGGCACGGCGAAATTTTTAAAATCTAAAAATCCAAACCTAAAAGCCTACGGCGTGGAGCCTGCTAGCTCGCCGCTTCTTACGTGCGGCAGTGCGGGTGGGCATAAAATTCAGGGCATTGGTGCAAATTTTATCCCTGATAATCTTGATAGAAGCGTCATCGACGGCTTTTTGAGCGTTGAGAACGACGATGCGTTTGCGGCAGCTAGACAGCTGGCACAAAAAGAGGGTCTGCTCGTGGGTATCTCAAGCGGTGCTAACGTATTCGCCGCCGCGCAAATCGCTG
>NZ_CALEDC010000352.1 GCF_937949835.1 uncultured Campylobacter sp. | reverse complement strand
CCGCAAACGCCCCATAATATCCTTTAAATTTTTTCCCGTCTTTACCTGCCGCAAATTTAAATTTCGCTACAATCGCTTTTTAAAATTTCGCGCCGAGTGCGCGAAAAGAGGCTAAAAAAGCCAAACAGCTAAATTTAAAGGATCAAGATGGATTTTCAAATAGACGGCGCGGACGGCGCGGCGCGCGCCTGCACGATCCGCACGGCGCATAGCACGATCCGCACCCCCGTTTTTATGCCGGTCGGCACCGTGGGCTCGGTCAAAGCGCTCGATGCGACGGACGTAGAGCGGCTCCTGGACGCGCAGATAATCCTCGCCAACACCTATCATATGTATCTGCGCCCCGGCTCGCGGGTAGTGGCGGGCTTCGGCGGGCTGCACGGATTTACGAAATTTCCCCGCAGCTTTTTGACCGACAGCGGCGGCTTTCAGGCGTTTAGCCTGCGCGCAAACACCAAAAACGACGAGGGCGGCATAAAATTTAAAAGCCACATCGACGGCAGCATGCATTATTTCACGCCGCGCTCGGTGCTCGATACGCAGTATGAGCTAAACTCCGATATTATGATGATTTTAGACGATTTAGTGGAGCTGCCGCGCGAGCCTGGCGCACTTAGCAGCGATGATAGATCGCGGCTTAAAAAGCGGATCGATCTAAGCGTTGTGCGCACGATAAAATGGGCTCGCGAGGCGATAGATTATCACGAGACCATGAAATCTCGCGGCCTGCACACGCATCAAAACATCTTCGGTATCATACAAGGCGGAACCGACCCGCAGGCGCGCAAATTTTGCGCCGAAGCGCTGTGTGAGATGAGCTTTGATGGGCTTGCGATCGGAGGGCTCAGCGTCGGCGAGAAAAACGAGCTGATGTACGACACGGTAGAGGCTATGATGCCATACGTCGATGCGGCGCGCCCGCGATATTTGATGGGGGTCGGCACGCCCGAGGATCTCATCGAAAACGTCGCTCGCGGCGTGGATATGTTCGACTGCGTGATGCCTACGCGCAACGCCCGCAACGGCACGCTATTTACGAGCTTCGGCAAGATCAGCATCAAAAACGCGGGCTTTATCAGCGATCACGATCCGATCGATCCGCACTGCGACTGCTACACGTGCAAGCGCTTCAGCCGCGGCTACCTAAATCATCTATTTCGCGCGCGAGAGCTTAGCTTTTACCGCCTCGCTAGCATTCACAATCTACACTTCTACCTGCGCCTTGCCGCGGATATGAGAGAGGCGATCGTGCACGGGCGGTTTGCCGAGTTTAAGCGGGAATTCTACGCAGCACGAAGCGGGGCACGAGATTAAATTTCAGTAGGCTAGGGCACGGAATTTAGCGCGGTAGTTAAATTTAGCCGCGACGGCAGCGGGCAGAATTTTAATACGGCGCGCAGTTAAATTTAAACGCGACAAAATTTTGGCATTGAAATTTTAAGAGCTGCGGAGCGAGGAGCTTGTAGCTTTAAATTTGATTTGAATCCGCACTTAGGCTTTGGCATCAATTAGAGTTTTATTTCAGCAAAATTTTATTATGATAGAGTTATGTCTTGGAATTTCGCCGTAGAATGCGATGTGAAATTTGGCTTTGAATTTCGCGCCGAATTGCGTGGATAAAATTCTGCGTCGATATGCGCTGAGCGCGCGAGATTTAAAGATGGAATTTAGCGGTAGGATTTTACAGACGCTATGTCAATTGCCACGGCTTTTGTCAAATAAAAGGGGGCATTGCATCGAAATTTCGCAGGCATTGGTGTTGTGTAAGCGTGCGTTAACGCGTATAAAAGACATATATTGCTTTAGGGCGTGCGATCTGCGCCTACAATTGCGGAATTTTATTGCGATAAAATTTCAATGCGGTAGAATTTTACTTTGATAAAGTTCAAATCCCTGTTAAATTCTGTCTTCGTGCTAAATTTTGCGATGAAATTTTGAGCAGAATTCTATCGTAGTAAAATTTCATCGCAGCCAAATCTGCAGCAAAATTTCGCAGAATTATTTTTTGATCCGCCTTAGCATACAAAATCCAAGGAAATAAAGCGGCGACATAACGATAAAAATTATGATGTATCTCCACGCCGTGCTCGCAAAAAATAGCCCCGTAAGCTCCATAAATTTTATCGATGCACCGGTATAGCGGTCGCCGATGCCGATGAAAATAATCGCCGCGAGCTCCACAAGCAGCGCGGGGGCAAATAGGATTGAGCCTGCAGTTTTGAAAAACATAAACGCAAACGCCTTGAGCTTATAATAAAACGAAATGAGCCCAAGTCCGATCACGCCGCAGATGAAAAACTGCTCGAACTCATCCAGCCCCAGGCTCTTATCCTGTAGGATCGTAGAGATGACGCACAGGATGATAAAGACGTTGTAATTCGCCATTTGACGCATCGGGTATTGATCGTGCGTCGCTATGGAGAGTAGGTTTATCGCGCGGTTAAGCGGCAGCAGATAAAATAGCGCAAAACTAAGGAAAATCAGCAGATCCATCACCATATAAACCGTGTCTTGATTGACGTAAGCTTCGATCTGCGAAAAAGATAGAAATATGCTTGCAATTTGCGAGCGGAATATCAAAATAATGACTATCGGCACTATGGGCAGGATTATGGATTTAAGCCCTTCCTTGCGGATAGATGAAGTATAAATTTTACTCTCGACGCTTTGCGTAGTGCGCAGATCGTCTGTTTGGACGAACTCAAATCCAAAGAATTTCGGTTTTTTTGCACTCGTAGGCTTGGCTTTGCGGTTAAATTTAAATTTATTAAATTTTTTTGCGACCTTCGTTTCTTTTACGGCAGATATATCGTTTGCAATATTTTCGGTAGAGCTTTGAAAGGAAGGTGCTTCTGATATATTATTTTCTGCAAAATTCTTATCGCCAAAAATTTCATCGTTTTGTTTTGCAGATTCTTTTGGCTGTGGGGTTACTTTTTGCGCTACGCGGTCTTTGGATTTAGAACCCTCGACGCGCTTTATATTTATCGCGCTGGATGCTAGCGTGTCGAAGCTTACCTCATCGCCGTCGGTTAGGCTAGGATCGCGCTCGCCAAGCATTTCGTAGCTATACTCGACCCCGCCCGTGGCGACTATGACATTTTCACCTCTGATAAATCCGATAAGTCTCATATACTAACATTCCCCGATTTTTTAATGAGAAATATTAGTCAAAATGAACTTAAAAAACGATTATTCTACGG
>NZ_CALEDC010000351.1 GCF_937949835.1 uncultured Campylobacter sp. | reverse complement strand
CCCGTAAATTTCGTCTTTCATGGCGGCAGCGGCAGCGATACCTCCGACATCAAGGCAGCCGTAAGCTACGGCGTAGTTAAGATGAATATCGACACCGACACGCAGTGGGCATTTTGGGACGGCGTGCGTGCTTATGAGGCCAAAAATCGCGGCTATTTGCAAGCTCAAATCGGCAATCCGGAAGGCGAGGATAAACCGAATAAAAAATTCTACGATCCTCGCAAGTGGCTGAGAACGGGCGAGCAGAGTATGGTGGCGCGCTTGCAGGTCGCATTTGACAATCTAAATTGCCTAAATAGGAACTAATATGGATCGCCCAAATAACGAAGTGCTCGATATCACGCTACCTGAGGCGAAGGAGCGCTCGCTAGCGGGCGTTTTTTTTAAGATCGCAGCTCTGCCGATCGCGGTTTTTGTGGTGTTTTTGCTGGGCTATTTGGGGCTTATCGGGCTGAAAGTAGAAACGCACTCGATCCTGATGCTTGCAGTTTTGCTTATTATTGCACTAATTTTAGCCCGTCATAATGCAGAATATGGCTGCTTAAATTTTCAAAATAATATTGATGATTTCAAGCGTGAGCTGAAAAATTACATCGTCGCCAATCTCCTAAGCATCGGCGGTAAGAAAAAATCCGATGCCAGCTTTGATCTTTTTGTGGACGAATACGGCTACTCGCTGCGTAATCAAAACTACGCTTCCGTCGCGTCGGCAGTCTTTCCGATGCTTGGAATTTTAGGAACTTTCATCTCGATTGCGATTTCGATGCCGCACTTTTCCTCAAGCAATATCGATGGGCTCGAAACCGAGATCGCACAGCTTCTAGGCGGCGTAGGTACGGCGTTTTACGTCTCGATCTATGGAATTTTTTTAGCGCTTTGGTGGATATATTTTGAGAAAAAAGGCATTAGCAAATATGAGCGTCTGCTCATCAAATACAAAAATTCCACTAAAAATTTCTTCTGGAACAAAGACGAAATAACACAGGGCTATCTGAGTGAAATTTTAAACGCTAATTCTGAAATTTCGCGCTCATTTGCGATGATGAGCTCTACGAATTTTACTGAAAGGCTAAACCGCCTAATCGATGAAAAAATCGGCGCTTTTGAAAGCGTGATGGAAGCCGAGAAGCGAAGTATGGCGATTACACAAGAAGAGCTTGAAAAAGCAGGCGAGATGATCCAAAGAACAAATCTCGCTCACGGTGAGCTAGATAAGAGCTTCGCTCAAATTTTATCTGCGCTTAAGTCCGTATCTGCAAGCCTAATCGAAATTCAAAACGGAATTTCCGCGCAGTATCTAAGCCAGTCTAAAACTTTAACGGACGGGCAAGGCGAGCTGGCTAACATTACGAGCGCATTAAGCGCTCAAATCAAGAGCCTAAATGCTTCCTTAGGCGGGTTTGCGGGCGAAATTTCAAGTTCGCAGAATGCTTGCGCCGCTAAAATTGACGCTAGCTTTAAGGGACTAAGCGCGGATTTGAAGGCTCTTTTAGCTGGAGAGGACACTGCTGCGCGAACGAGCAACGAAAGCATCATCGAAGAGCTTCGAAAAACGCTTGCGAGCATCGATGAAAAAGCACTTTTAGATGAAAACGAATAACGAAGAAAAAGAGACCTTTTGGATCGCGTACGCCGATTTGATGGCGGGACTGCTTTTTGTTTTCGTGCTTTTAGTAGGCGGCATCATCGTCAAATACTTCCTCACGCAAAGCAACCTGCAAGAGAAAGAAAGCCAAATTTCAAGCGCGCTTCTAAGCCTGCAAAGCCAGGAGAAAAAAAGCGCCGAGCTTGAGGCGCTGAATAAAATTTTTAGCGACCAGCTTGAGAAGCTAAACATCGAAAATACCGACCTTCGCAAGCAAAATTCCATCTACTTCATACAGATCGAAGATCTAACCGAGATGGCGGAGAAGCTGAAAAAAGAGAATTTAGACATCAACTCGCTTCTGCAAAAAGCGCGCGACGACGCCAACGCTACGATCAGCCAAAACGAGCTTAAAATCGCCTTTTTGCTCGATCAGCTCACGCAGAAGCAGAGCGATTTTAATAAAATTTTACAGGACCTCAACGTCACGAAAAACCGCATCCGCAACCTCACCGGAATGAAGGTCAAGATCATCGCCGATCTGAAGGAGAAGCTGGGCGGCAAGATCCGCATCGATAACGAAAGCGGCGCGATGACGCTAAGCTCATCGATCCTTTTCGACAAAGGCTCAAGCGAGCTGAAAGAGGGCGCCAAAGAGGCGCTCCGCTCGACGCTGCAGAGCTATTTCGCCGCGCTTTTGAATAACGATGAAATTCGTGAAAATTTAGATCAGATCATCATTGAGGGGCACACGGACAGCGACGGCGGGTATTTATACAACCTCGAGCTGTCGCAAAACAGGGCGTTTGCCGTGATGGATTTCATAAACTCGTGGAATAAAGATGAGCGGCTGCAAAAATATCTCATCGCCAGCGGTCGCAGCTACACGCAGCCCGTGATGCGCAGGGGCGTCGAGGACAAGGACGCCAGCCGCCGCATCGAGATAAAATTTACGCTCTCAAACAA
>NZ_CALEDC010000350.1 GCF_937949835.1 uncultured Campylobacter sp. | reverse complement strand
TGATCTTTGGCGTGCATTTTTTAGCGAGCTCGTCGCCATGAGTCACGATAGAGCCAAGCCACGCTATAAAATCGCCGTATGTAAGCTCGGACGCGTTTGCGCTAAATTCCAAATGCACGTGCGGATTTATAAACGCAGGCATCGCTATGTCGCCGCTAAAGTCCAAAATTTCGGCTTGCGGGTATTTGCGTGCCGCGCTTGCAAAGGCACAAACCTCGATTATCTTTTTATCAAAGACGATCGCGCCCTCTTTTAAAATTTTAAAATTCTCATCGCAGACAAGAACCCACTTCGCCCTTAAAATTCTCATCGTTTTCCTTATTTAAAACAGCGCGTGATTTTAGCATAAAATTCTATTTC
Source organism: uncultured Campylobacter sp. (assembly GCF_937949835.1). Lineage (GTDB taxonomy): Bacteria > Campylobacterota > Campylobacteria > Campylobacterales > Campylobacteraceae > Campylobacter_B. Next base: position 3,112 of record NZ_CALEDC010000350.1, on the reverse strand, counting down.
GCGCTAAATTTAGAGATAAAATTTTATCGCTTGGGCTTGAGCGGGCAAATTTGGCGCCATAGTAAAAAATAAGCTCGCTTTGGTTATAATTTTCGCTTAAATTTCAAAACAAGGACGCAAAAATGAAAATTATGGTGATTCAAGGACCGAATATCAATATGCTTGGTATGCGCGAGCCCGCTATTTACGGGGTTATGAAGATGGAGGACATCCATAAACAGATGAAGGCGGTCGCCGATCAGAGCGGCAACGAGATCGAGTTTTTCCAGAGCAATTTCGAAGGCGAGATCGTCGATAAGATCCAAGAGTGCTTCGGCACCTGCGACGGCATCATCATCAATCCCGCCGCCTACACGCACACTTCGCTCGCCATCCGCGATGCGCTCGCCGCAGTCAGTCTGCCCGTGATCGAAGTGCATATCTCAAACATTGCTCGTAGGGAAGAGCTTAGACAAAAAAGTCTAATAGCGCCCGTGACTGCAGGTCAGATCATCGGATTCGGTCCCGTGGGATACCATCTGGCGATGATCGGAATGATTCAAATTTTTGAGCAGATCAAGGCCGCCAGAGCCGAGCAAAAAGCCAAGTAGGACCGGGTTAAATTTGAAAAATTTTATCTTAAAGGACGAAAACGCCGTTTACCACGAGTGCGGATACAGCTGCGACAACGCGATATTTTTGAGCCTCGCGGGGTGCAAATTTTTCCTCACCGATGCGCGTTATAGCATCGAGGCGCGCGAGCTTTGCCAAGATACCGAAGTTATCGAGGTCGAGCGAAATTTGATAAAAGACACGCGGCTGTTTTTGCGAAAGGCGGGCGTAAAGGAGCTTAGCTACAACCCGTACGATTTTAGCGCGGGCGAGTGGGAAGCTCTGAGCAAAGGACTTGGGATAAGATTTAAGGCGCGGGCGAATTTTTCGCAAATTTCGCGCATAATAAAATCAGAAGACGAGATAAAAATTTTAAAGCAAGCGGCGCAGCTAGGTGCCCAGAGGTTTGACGAATTTGCCGCGTTCGTGCGCGCCGAGGGCGAAGGCATGAGCGAAGAGGAGCTGTTTTTTAACGCCGAGCTCATCTTTAAGAAAAAGGGCGAGCTAGCGCTTAGCTTTTCGCCTATCGTCGCGATCAACGAAAACGCCGCCAAGGCGCACGCATTGCCCGGTAAAAAGCGGCTGAGAGAGGGCGATTTGCTCCTGCTTGATGCGGGGGTTAAATTTAATCGCTACTGCTCGGATAGGACGCGCACGGCGTGCTTTGACGAAAATTTTAACTTCGGCAAGGAGCAAAATTTTAAAAACGCCAAACGGCAAGAAATTTACGAGATCGTAAAAGAGGCGCAAGCTCTGGCGATCGCGGCGGTCGTGCCTGGCAAAAAGGCGCGCGAGATCGACGCGGCGGCTAGGGATTTTATCGCCGCTCAGGGCTACGGCGAAGCGTTTTTTCACAGCACGGGACACGGCGTCGGAGTCGATATCCACGAGCTTCCGTTCATCTCAAAGCGCGGAGATACCGTGCTAAAAGAGGGCATGGCCTTTAGCGTGGAGCCGGGGATCTATCTGCCCGGCGAGTTTGGCGTACGTATCGAGGATGTCGTGGTCGTGCGCGAAAACGGGGCCGAAATTTTAAGCGAGCAGATTTGATGAATGTGCGGCTTAAGAAAAACGGATTTTACGAGTGCGCGGACGCGCTGTGCGTCGTAAAAAGCGCCGTTTTCCCGATGAGGCGCCGCGAGCGCGGAAATTTTAAAAATTTATACCTACTTGGGCTCGGCGGGAATTTAGGAGATGTCAGGCGACGCTTCGAGCGATTTTATCACACTTTACAAAGTGACGCGCGCTTTTTCGTAGCGCAAAATTCCTTGATCCTGAAAAACAAGCCGTTCGGCTTTTTGCGACAGGAAAATTTTTTAAACGCCGTGATGCTCGTGCAAAGCTCGCTTTGGCCGAATTTGATGCTAAAAATTATGCAGCGCGCGGAGCTACGATTTGGGCGCAAAAGAAGCTTCAAAAACGCGCCGCGCACGCTGGACGTGGATATTTTATATGCAAGCGCAAAGGTGCGTGCCTGCGAGCGGCTCGTGCTGCCGCATCCGGGTGTTTGCGAGCGCATAAGCGTGATTTTGCCACTTGGAGAGATGAAATTTAAAAGAGGACTGATATGCAAACTAAAATCGTAAATTTTTTAAGCGCCAAGGGCGGAGTCGGCAAGAGCGTGATTGCAGCAAATTTCGCCGAAATTCTAAGCGAGCAGGGCTACCGCACGGCGATCATAGAAGCGCCGAATTTAAACAATCAAGAGATCATTTTAAACGCTTTGCAAAGAAAGAGGATTTCGCTACCAAGCGCTGTCGCGGTAAAAATTTCGCAAAATTTAACGCTCGTCTCGCCCGCGCTTGCTTCACAAAATCCCGCGTCCTCGCAAAATTCTATCAAAAACGCAAGCTCTAGCGCGGATGATTACGTCATGCAAAATTCTATGGGTAGCGCACAAAACCGGGAGGGCGACGAAAGTATCAGCTCGCGCAATTACGCGCAAAAACTCACGAGCTCTGATGGCAAAAATAACTCAGAAAATTCCGCCGCTTCAAATTCAATAGCAAACGCTGCAAAAAATTCTACGAATTGTGCAGCCAAAAAGCCGCAGAATTACGAAGATGGATGGAATTTTACAGAATCAGAAAGCCTAGAGAATTTTAAAAGCGATGATTTCACCAAGCAAAATTCAATCCCTGACGAGAATTCTCAAAATTCCGCAAGTGAAGATGAAATGAAAAATTCCGCCCGCTCATCAAATCCCGAAGAAGCCGGAAATTCCGCAAACGCAAAGGCTCACGAAAGCCCCGCTCGCTTCGCAAGTGAGCTGAAAGAGGCGGGAATCTTCGATTTTATTTTGATCGATGCGGGGCTTGAGTATCTTGGAGATTTTTTGAGCATCGGCGACGAAAATATCGTGCTGTGCGCGAACGAACCCTGCTCGATCAGCAATACCTACGCGCTTTTAAAGACGCTTGGAGCTAGCAAAAAAGAGGTTTTGTTTTTGCTAAATTTCACCGCAAGCGAGGATGATGCCGTTATGATCTACGACAATCTAAAGTCGGTTGCGCACCGCAAT
>NZ_CALEDC010000349.1 GCF_937949835.1 uncultured Campylobacter sp. | reverse complement strand
CCGAGGCGAATATACAAGCCGAACTAGCTAAACTTTCGAGTGATATTAGTAGCGCCGCTAATACCTTCGGAATTCATTTATCCAAAGACGGTTCATTTCACGTATGCGGTAGCGACAACTTCGTGCTTCGTCCGGCATATTTCAACGTAGATACATCTGTTTTGACCAAATACGGCAAACTGATAGATCCTGGCGCCTCCGGAGATATAACAAACAAGGGCAAAGATGATGCAAAAATCATAAAGAATCCTAAAGATTTGCGTTTAGGTGGCGATTATAGTGAAAATGCCGATATCTTAGCCCATGTGATTTCGGCTAGGAGCTATGAAGGTCACGGCGTTCCTAATTATACTGCTGTAATAGGTGGGGATCTAGGAAATCAGAGGTACCATATCCGCAAAAGCTATACCGATTCCGATGCGGATAATACCCAAGACGTTTCTACGAAAGTGCGTGGTGTTCAGACCTATTTGCGTCCATTTATATCCAATCAATGTGCAGCTCAGATTCCTACTCAGTCTTATTATATAGAAAGAACTGGAAGCACTAATGGTTTAAAAAGAGGTACAAAATTAGATGGATGCTTCGGCGGAACTCATACAAATTATAGTGGAATTGAATATGATAGTGCTACGGGATCATATTATGTTAAAAATGGTATCACCGATGCCGATATTAAAAAAGGGACTTTTGGTAAAAGTGGTTCCGAGTGCAAGGCAAACGGATCGTCAATAAATTTCGAGGGAACCTATAGAAGGGTTTGGGATAAGAACGCTATTAGTCTATGGGCAAATTTCGATGCCAGAAATATCACAGAGACATCTGGAGTGGCCACTTTTGTATCGAAGGGCAATGTGCAAGGTGCATATCTGATGACGCAGTCCAGAAAAGATCCTGCCGCAAAAGACATAAGCAACGGTATCCTCTATACTGAGGCTAACTACACTACTACGAAGCCTAAAACCGCTATGTACTATTTTAATTATTACAATGTAGGCGATGTTTTGGTTAGCGTATATGATAACTCATGGACAGATGCTTATTCCGATCAGACATATTCAAAGAAATGGAAAAGTGCTAAGTGTATTATCAATTCATCTAGCAATCTACCTGACGCTAAAGGTATGGTAGGTTGTGATGTGGGAATGAAAACTTCGGATTTAGTAAAAAGCCAAGATCCTAAAGCTTCCGCAGCAAATAGCAATCTGGTCTTGCGATACCGACCGGATCGTATTATGCTATCCGTAGTTAGCCTAGACAATGGAGTAATCAGTAGAGCAGCGGGTACCGATAACAATTTGACTGGCAAGACATCCGCATTTACATATTTCAATTCCCCGGATATTGAAAATAACATAGTTATAAATCCAGGCGAAAATCCTGCGCAAAATTTTGCCATAACGAGACAAACGAGTCAGCTGGCTATGTTAAAATTTAATGCTGTGGCATATCTATCCGATAAGGTTTATAAAGATGTTGTAGCTACGTTATATGACGGCACCATGATTGAAGTAGACGGTAATGCACAGGCTGCATGCGGATTTGCCAGCGATTTGGATTTCCATTTGACTTTTGGTTTTGATTGTCAAGCCAATGATGCGGATGGACGTTGCTCTAAAAATAAAAATCCTAATACAACGGCAGCGGCATCTAATTATGTACCATATCCTAGAAATACGGCGGTAAGCTATACGATTCCAAATGCTACTCAATTCTTTGCAAGAGATAGCAATGACTGCCAAGGTGCTAGTGGATACGATAGTAGGTGCTATACGTATAATACAAGAAGTATAAATTTTGATCAGCAGTATTTGGATGAAGCCACTGGAGGCGTTGGTTACGGCTTGCCTTTGCCGCTTAGGTACGCTATTAATTTTTACACTAATGCGAATTTAAGAGGGGGTTTGATCAATAGACCGCTTAGAGGAGCCAACGTAAATTACGATTCAAAATCACCTTTGTTTAAAGTAATGGCGCGCGGCTTTCAAGAAGGACAAACTCCTGGTGCTACCGTCTATTTTAACTTCGCTAGGATGCAAAAGTCCCCTAGTAGACCGGTATTAATCTATGCTAGTGACTTCGATGTAATAAGCGATAAAGCCGAGTTAAAGACTTTGGAGCAATTTTGGCCTTCTAAATTTGATAGAGACTATAATGCCATAGCCGATACCTCTTCGGAGAAATATGATGAGAAAAATATCAATATCTTAAAAGAGAATTTAGATGCCTTTTTAACCAGAAAGGTCGAAGAGTATAAAAAATCAAGCGGAAAAACGGTAAGTAAAAGTCAATATATAGCTATTGCAAACAACAATACGAAGTCGTATAAAAATGGCGAGATCGCAGTTACGGATTATAGCGATAATATTGGCACCTACGCCTATTTCGTTTACGGCAAAGCTCATGATAAAAACGACGGTGCTCAGGATTATGAGGTCAAGAGAAAAAGATTGCTAACGGTGCCTATCTTTAATAAAATATATTGCGGAAGAACGGATAATTGTAGAGGGATGCCGGCTCCAAGCCCTGCTTTTAGCTACGAGGTTCCAAGTTCCAATATATTTACCGATCTCGCCGCTCTGGATAACAGTTTAACGGATTTTTCGGGCTTTGTCACAAATACTCAAAAGATTCCGAACGATATAAAATCCGAATTTGTAAGTAGATATAGCCCGTCACCGAGCGTGGGAATAGATATCCGTAGGAGCAATTCGCTGGCATCGGGTCAAGAGACTATGAATCTAAGGGCAAATGAAGTAGGTAGTACTACCATACGTATAGTTACGGATCCTTGGTTAATATATACTCCTAACGGCGGTGAAGCTATGATGAGAACCCTGCCTCCTGAAGTCGGAGATTATGCTACCATATATTCCGGTGTTCCGCAGTACTATAATTACTTCTTGGTTAGAATACTCAATGCTGCGGCGGATCAATGGGGTGGCGAAGGTCAGGTTAAATCAGGCAAAGAAGACGATGTAGGTTCTTTTGCCGGAGGCAGCGATTCTTCAAATAGCACTAGCGACACTTCGACTAGAATTCTAGACACCGGTAATGCTCGCGATATGTATAATCAGCGAATCGACTGGTAATCCGCGCGCTTCTCGCTAAATTTAAAGGCTAACCGCAAGGTTAGCCTTTTTTTATGGCCGAATTTTAAAATTTTAACTTGCTCGGCGGCGATAAGTCCAAAATAAGCACAGGATTTTCATTAAGTCAAGCAATCTTTTCTGC
>NZ_CALEDC010000348.1 GCF_937949835.1 uncultured Campylobacter sp. | reverse complement strand
TGACAACAAGGAGCAAGTGACCTTAACCAAAGGCAGAGATGGCTTATGTGATCGGGTATGGAGTATGCCGGGGCTTAAAAATGTAGATAACATCTATAGTTCAAATGCTCTTATTATTGTCCAATGACCTACTTTGCGTGGGATTTAAATCCCACGCCTTTTATTTATAAATCCGAGTAAAATTCCAATCGTCCAAATAATTGCGAAAAATATAAAGATAAAACTCCAAAATTGCGCTAGATCCACGCTTTTGCTTGTCGGAAACAGATACCAACCTCCGCTATAAAGTGCCGTTAGTTTGGCTTGCAGTCCCTCTAGCGTCGCACCAGCAGGCAACGCCGGTATGTCGAATGCGCAGCTGTTAAACGGCTTAAAAATCGGCACTACGCTTATATCAAAATTTAAAAATTTCACCGCTCCGCCGCAGCCGCTCATCCCGCTCATATCTCCGCTCCCTCGCAGTACCGTGTGAATTTTAGCTAAATTTAGCGACGAGGCAAATCCTAGCGCCGCGCCGTAAAACCACACCGCATATCCGCAGATCGCACCGTAAACGTCCTTGCCTAAAACCGTTAAAATCACCGCTCCTAGCGCTATGGCGCAAAGCCCGAATCTCACGTGAATGCTAAAATTTTCTGGATAGATAAAAAGGAATTTTTGCAAGAAAAAATATGAAAATGCTAGCCAAAAAAGCGCCCAGATGGCACAAAAAGCGAGAAATTTTTTAGAGTATTTGTTTTGAAATTTTAAAATCATAAAAATCCTTTCCGCGCATAATTTTATAATAAATTGCAGATATTTTTGCTAAAATCCTAGCTTTTATAGTAAAAATATCAAGTAAAGGGTAAAATTTTGAAGGGTTTTTTACGCAGATTAGAAAGAGCTTTTGATGCGTTCGCAAATATTTTAGGCGTATTGAGTATCGTATTTTTGGCGCTTTTAGTTATAGTCGTTTTTTACAATGTTGTGGCGCGTTATCTTTTTCCAGCCGCAAATTCCGTCGCTATGCAAGAACTTACGTGGTGGCTATATTCAGCGATGTTTTTATTCGGTGTGACCTACGCGCTCAAAGAAAACGCCCACGTTCGCGTGGATATTTTTTACGAAAAATTTAGCCCCACTGCAAAAGCGCTCATAAATATCTTAGGCACGATATTTTTCATTTTGCCTTTCGTGGCGCTCGTGGCGTTCTTTTCGATCGATTACGTGAGCGAGGCTTATACGAGCCATGAGGCCAGCGCCAATCCCGGCGGCATGCAGCATCTTTGGATCATCAAGTCCGCAATCACGCTTAGCTACGCGTTTTTATTTATCTACGCATTTGGATTTTTGATTAAAAATATTAACGCCCTGCTTGATGTTAGGGAAAACAAAGGCTCGGAATTTCTTAGTGGGAATTCTTCGGGCGCACAGAGTGTGTGAGGGCAAAATGAGCTTAAATTTAAAATTCTATAAATTTCACACTTTTCGCGCTTGGGCGGAATTTTGCCTAGGCGAGATAAAAGGTGGCGAGCTATGATAGGCATAGTGATGTTTGCGGCAGCACTTTTTATGCTACTACTGGGATTTCCCGTTGCGTTTACGTTCGGCGCCGTGGCGGTGATTTTCGGCTTTATCTACGGACTTAGTGAGGCGTGGGATTACGCGCAGGGCTTTGAAATTTTAACCGAAGCTTTCGAGGATATGAGCAGACAGTTTTTCTCGCTGATGCCTAATAGAATTTACTCGATTATGGAAAATCAGCTGCTAATTTCGGTGCCGCTTTTTATTTTGATGGGTATGATTTTGCAAAAGACTCGCCTTGCGGAGCGTTTATTAGAGTCGATGGCATTTTTATTCGGCGGCGTACGAGGCGGCGTGGCGATCAGCACCGTTTTGGTGGGCGCGTTACTTGCGGCTACGACGGGCATCGTGGGCGCGACTGTCATCGCTATGGGCGTCATCAGTCTACCCGTAATGATGAAATACGGCTATGATAAGCCACTGGCTACCGGCACCATCGCTGCTGCGGGCACGCTTGGGCAGATTATCCCGCCCTCGATCGTGCTGATTATTTTAGGCGATATACTTTCGGTCTCTGTGGGCGATCTTTTCTCCGCGGCAGTTATTCCTGGGCTCGTGCTAGTGGGTTTTTACGTGATTTATATTGCGATTATTTCATATATTTGCAAAGATTATGCGCCGCCTGTTCCGCAGCTAGAGGGGCTTAGCAAATCAAAGCAAATTTTTATCGCACTTAAAAACGTCGTGCCGGTGCTCGTGCTGATTTTGCTCGTTTTGGGATCTATTTTTGCAGGCATCGCTACGCCTACGGAGAGCTCGTCGGTAGGCTGCTTGGGTGCGATAGCGCTAGCTGTTTTATATCGCACTTTCTCATTTAGGCTGATCTATGACGCGCTAAAAAATACCGCTAAAATTTCGGGTATGGTTTTTATGATTTTGATGGGCGCCACGGCATTTTCGATGATTTTTTCTTACACGGGCGGAGATGAGGTCGTGAAAAATTTTATGGAAAACCTGCCCGGTCAAGCATGGGGATTTATCGCGCTTACGATGGTAGTTATCATAGTGCTTGGATTTTTTCTCGATTATGTCGAAATTTCATATATCATTTTGCCGATACTTTTGCCGATAGTAGAGTCTTTGCATATCAATCCCGTGTGGTTTGCGATCTTAATCGCTGTAAATTTACAAACATCGTTTATGACGCCGCCATTTGGATTTTCGATATTTTTCTTAAAGGGCGTGACGCCGCCGCAAATCCACACCACGGATATTTACAAGGGTGTGCTACCTTTTATTTTATTGCAAATTCTAGTTCTATTAACGCTTGCAATCTTTCCGGGGGTTTTTGGTTTAAAAGCTTTTTTAGGCTAGAAATATTAAAATTTGCGCATAAATTTAATCTTAGGAGCTAAAAATGGCTAAAAAGCTTATCGACGTTATGGATACGACCTTTCGCGACGGATTTCAGTCTGTTTTCGGCGCGCGCGTGGCGATGCAGGACTTCCTGCCTGCCGTTAGCGCGGCGAAGGACGCGGGCATCACGCACTTCGAGTTTGGCGGCGGCGCGCGGTTTCAGAGCCTGTATTTTTACCTAAACGAAGACGCCTTTGAGATGATGGATAAATTTAGAAGCATCGTGGGACCTGAGGCGAACCTACAGACCCTTAGCCGCGGCGTAAATACCGTCACGCTCGATACAGGTAGCCGCGAGATCATCGATCTGCACGCCAAGCTTTTTGCCAAACACGGCACGACGACGATTCGAAATTTCGACGCGTTAAACGACGTGGAAAATTTAAAATTTAGCGGCGAGTGCATACATCGTCACGGCCTTAAACACGAAGTTGTGGTTACGATGATGGATCTGCCGCCCGGATGCAGCGGCGCGCACGATGCGGCGTTTTATGAGAGAATTCTGCGTCAAATTTTGGACGCGCAGATCCCGTTTGACAGCGTCTGCTTCAAAGACGCAAGCGGCACCAGCAGCCCGCAGAAGGTCTATGAGACGATCAAGCGCGCGCGTAAAATTTTAGGCGACGGCGTGCATATCCGCTTGCACACTCACGAGACGGCGGGAGTTAGCGTCGCATGCTACCAGGCTGCGCTCGTTGCGGGCGTAGACGGCATCGACCTTGCCGCGCATCCCGTAAGCGGCGGCACGAGCCAGCCGGACATCCTTACGCTGCTGCACGCGACGAAGGGGCAAAATTTCGACCTGGGACTGGATGCAGAGAAAATTTTAAAATACGAAGAGGTTTTGGGCGAGTGCTTGAAGGATTACTTCATGCCGCCAGAGGCCACGCAGGTAAGCCCGCTCATTCCGTTTTCGCCGATGCCCGGAGGCGCGCTTACCGCAAACACTCAGATGATGCGCGATAATAAAATTTTAGACAAATTTCCAGCCGTCATCAAAGCCATGCGCGAGGTCGTCGAAAAGGGCGGCTTCGGCACGAGCGTAACGCCGGTTAGCCAGTTTTATTTCCAGCAGGCGTTTAACAACGTAATGTTCGGCCCGTGGAAAAAGATCGCCGAGGGCTACGGTAAGATGGTGCTAGGCTATTTCGGCAAAACGCCCGTTAAGCCGGATGAAGGCGTGATTAAGCTAGCCGCCGAGCAGCTGGGACTACAACCTACGACCAAGCACGCCGTAGATATCGCCGATGCCGACGAGAGCAAGAGCGTCGCGTATGCGCAGAAGATTCTACGCGAGCAGGGCATCGAGCCTAGCGAGGAGAACGTATTCATAGCGCTTGCGTGCAAAGAAAAGGGCATCGCGTTTTTAAAAGGCGAGGGCAAGGTGATGAGCCGCAAAAAAGAGGACGTAGCACCCGCCGAAAGTCATCAAAGCGGTATTTCTAAAAACGGCAAATTTGACGTTAAGATTAACGGCAAAATTTACAACGTAGAATTTGCCGGACAAAACGTGCTCGTAAATGGCGATCGATACGACGTTAGCTTCGATACCTCAGCGCCCGCAAAGCCGCAACCGCAAGGCTCCGCCGGCGAGCAGCCCACTGCTGACGCGCGAGGCGGTACGGACGATAACGATATAAAAGCGACGCTTCCTAGTAATGTATTTAAAATTTTAATAAAGGAAGGCGACGCTGTTAAGGCGGGACAGAATGTCATCGTTCTTGAAGCGATGAAGATGGAGATAAATATCGAAAGCCCGCGTGATGGCGTAATCGATAAAATTTTAGTCGCTCAAGGCGATACGGTCGATGCCGATCAGGTGCTCGCGATTTTAAGATAAGCTCTAAAATTTAGGCGGGCACTTCCGCCTAAATTTCATGGCGATCATCCTCAGCGCTTAAGCGAGCTCACCTAAATTTTAAGCTATAATAGCGCAATCTTTTATCAAAATTTAATTTAAAAAGGACGCAAAATGACAACTCCGAACGATCTGGATAAACTAGGTCTTAAAAATATCAAAAAAATCAACTACAACTTAAGCTACGACGAGCTTTTCGAGCTTGAAAAGGCGATGGACGAGGGACGCGTATCAAGCAACGGCACCTTTATGGTCGATACGGGCATATTTACGGGTCGCAGTCCAAAGGATAAGTACTTCGTAAAACAAGATCCGAGCCAAAAATACATCGCTTGGGGCAAGGTAAATCAGCCTATCTCAAAAGAGCTCTTCGATAAGCTTTTAGCCAAAGCCAAAGCCCAGCTAAGCGGCAAAGAAATTTTTATCCAAGACGCCTATTGCGGCGCCAGCAAATCCAGCCGTAAAAACGTGCGCTTCGTAACTGAAGTCGCGTGGCAGGCGCATTTTGTTAAAAATATGTTCATCCGCCCAAGCGAGAGCGAGCTAGCGGAATTTCATCCAGATTTCGTCGTTTACAACGCGTGCAAATGCAAAAACGAGGACTACGCGAGCGACGGGCTACACTCCGACGTTTTCGTTATTTTTAACGTTGAGGAAAACGTCGCGGTTATCGGCGGCACCTGGTACGGCGGCGAGATGAAAAAGGGAATTTTTTCGATGATGAACTACTGGCTGCCGCTTGCGGGCAAGATGTCGATGCACTGCTCGGCAAACGTGGGCAAAGAGGGCGACACGGCGTTATTTTTCGGCCTAAGCGGCACGGGCAAAACGACGCTCTCTACAGATCCAAACCGCAAGCTAATCGGCGATGATGAGCACGGCTGGGATGACGAGGGGATATTTAACTTCGAGGGCGGCTGCTACGCGAAGTGCATAAATTTAGACCCGAGCAGCGAGCCTGAAATTTACGCCGCGATCAAACGCGACGCATTGCTTGAAAACGTGGTCGCCAACGAGGCTGGCGTAGTAGACTACAAAGACGGCAGCAAGACCGAAAACACCCGCGTCAGCTACCCGATCTATCACATAGATAACTACGAGCCAAGCTCCGCTGGCGGCCATCCGAAGAATATCATCTTCTTAACCGCCGACGCATTCGGCGTTTTGCCGCCGGTCGCAAAGCTAACCAAAGAGCAGGCGATGTATTATTTCCTAAGCGGCTATACGGCCAAAGTCGCAGGCACCGAGCGCGGTATCACAGAGCCCGTGGCAACCTTTAGCGCGTGCTTTGGCGAGCCGTTTATGCCGCTACACCCGACCGTCTACGCTAAGTTGCTCGGCGAAAAGATCGACAAGCATAATGTCAGCGTCTATCTCGTAAACACCGGCTGGAGCGGCGGCGCGTACGGCGTGGGCAAACGAATGAGTATCAAAGCAACGCGTGCATGCATAAACGCGATCCTTGACGGCAGTATCAAAAAGTGCGAATTTGAAAATTTCGAAAAATTTAACCTCGCGATCCCAAAAGAGCTCGCAGGCGTCGAGACGAAGCTGCTAAATCCGATCAACACGTGGGAAAACAAGGACGAATACGTCACGACTCGCGATAAACTAGCGGGTATGTTTGAGGCGAATTTTAAACGCTACGAGGACGTAAAAGAGGGGGTCGAGTTTGCTAAAGCAGGCCCTAAGGCTTAGGCTCCTGGGCCTCGGGGCGATTTGCGCGCTTTTTGCCGCATGCGAAAACACCCCCTCAAATTTAAAACAGCCGCTCGTTGCGATGAGCGGCTTTTCCTTTTACGACGATCCGCTAAGCTACATCAACAATGTGCGCGCAAAATCGGGGCTAAACTACTTTGCGCAGAATGAAATTTTAAATATCTCCGCGCTTAATCACGCAAAATATGTCGTCGCAAACGAGGCGATGTCGCACGACGAAACCGCGGGCCGAGCGGGCTTTACGGGCGAAGATCCGTCAAAGCGCGCTTTTTACGCAGGCTATAATGCCGCAGTACGAGAAAATTTATCCTATAATTCAAGCGATCTAAAAAGCGCGATCGACGGGCTTTTAAGCGCGATTTACCATAGATTTGCATTTTTGGATTTTGCCTCGGATGAGATCGGCATCGGCTATTTTGAGCACGGCAAAAAAAGTAGCTACGTTTTTGAGATGGGGAATTCGCGTCTCAACGCCTTTTGCTCGCGAAATTTAAACGACGAAGGAAGCGGCAAATTTCTACTTGGGATGTGTAAAAACGAAACGCTACGGATGAGGGAGGATAAGTTCAAAAGCGCCGCTGCGCTAAATTCGCGCCCTTACGTATATTACCCGAACGACGAGCCCGCGCTTGCGTTTTTCAGCAATGAAATTCCAGATCCCATGCCCGAGTGCAAAATCACCGCAAACCCCGTAAGCGTGGAATTTAATGCCGAGGGGCCGCCCGTAACGATGAAAAGTTTTAAAATTTACGAAGGCGGCAGGGAGCTTCAAAACGTTAAAATTTTAGACAAAAACTCCGATCCTAACGCCATTTTAAGCGATAGGCAGTTCGTGCTTTTCAGCCGAGACGTTTTTAAATTTGACGCCAAATACGGCGCGGAGTTTAATTACGAGCAGGGCGATAAGCAAAAGACGCTACGGTGGGAGTTTATCACGCAGGCGCCTAAATTTAGATACTTTGTCGTGCAAGGCGGAGAAAATCTGAGCGTGAAAAACGGCACGTTTTACGATATATTCGTAGCCCCCAAAGACTGCAACGATTTGATGAAAAGCTACAAAACCAGCTACTCTTTTATGGATAAGCCCGAAATTTCAAGCCCCGCGGCAAATATGCTGCGCGTAAAGCTAAACGGCGCAAAGGGCGCGAAGCTTGAAATTTCGACAGACAACGGCGCGATAATAAATCTGTATTTAAGCGACGACTCCAAAAGCTACGGCGGCATGGGTAAAATTTACGCCGCAATCGCGGCGGTTTTGACGGCGATCATCTTGTTTTATCTTTTGGCAAGGCGCAGAGAGCGATAGGCGAGACCTATTTTCGCGACTTCTGTTTTTGTCTGCGCGCACAGGGCGCATAATGCCTGTCTAGCGTGAAATTTAATGCAGAGCTCGGTTTTTAAATTTCATCCCCGTTTATCTCATCCGCAAGTTTTAAAATTTTATCCCGCACCGCCTCAGGAGCGTAGATATCCATCCACTCTATCCCGTTTGATGCGCTAAAAAGCACGGCGATCCGCCCCTCGCTCATCGCGCGCTTGGCAAGCTTGGTCGCCGCGGGGCTGTTGCCCATGTTTGGCGTTTCGTCTATGCTTATCTCGGTGCAGCGGCGCAAAATAGGCGCCAGATCAAACTCGCCCTCAAGCAAAACAACGACCGAGCCGCGCCTAAAGCTGCAGGCGTTCCAAAAGATCTCGGCGCCGTTTACGCATTCGCGCGAGAGATCGAGGCGAAATTTACCCCGCTCGCGCACGAGAAAACTAAACTCGCTCAAGTTTAGCGGGTGCTCTACGCTACCGAAGGCTCCCACGATGCTATC
>NZ_CALEDC010000347.1 GCF_937949835.1 uncultured Campylobacter sp. | reverse complement strand
AATTCCGCCCGCGTAAATTCCGCAATCTATAACATCATCGAAAATATTATGCCGAATATGATTAGCGGGATATTAAAGAAAATAAAGGTCGGCACGCAGGTATCCCACATATGGCTATGCCCGCCGTCGATATTCAGCCCCACGGTAGGCCCGAGCGTGCTATCGCTCGCAGGCGATCCCGCATCGCCGATACCCGCGGCCACGCCGATGATAAAGATCGTTGCCGCCGTGCTAAAGCCCAGCTGTGCGGCTAGCGGACAATAAATCGTAGCGATGATAGGGATCGTGCCGAAACTCGAGCCTATGCCCATCGTCACGAGCAGTCCGATGCCGATCATCAGCAGCGCGCCGCCGAGCTTGCCGCCGCTTAAAGTGCTCGCTACGTGCACCAGCTCATTCACGCCGCCGGTTTCTTTTAAGATCGTGCCGTATCCTGCGGCGATCAACATCAAAAACGCGATGTAGCCCATCATATGCACGCCCTCGTCAAATACGTTATCGAGCTTCTTCCACTCGATGCCTTTGCTAGCAAGCATTACTAAAATTCCGCTAAGCGCGGCAAACGGAAGGGATTTGATCCAAATTTGCACCGCGAAGCACACCGCGATGCCCGCTAGCGCGCCCCACTCTCGCATGCCCATCTTAAGCTCGCTAAAATGCGCATCCAGGCTCTCTTTGGTTTCGGCATATCCCCTCGGCTTGCGGTAGTAGATCACGGCTAGGATGAGACCCACTAGCATAGGCACGGCGCTTAGCCACATCACGCTCGATATGTCGCTTAGGCTTACTGCGATGCCGTTTGCGTTCATATTTTTTTCGATTAGCCCCATAAAGATAAGTCCAAATCCCAGCGGCAGCGCCATATACGGCGTCTGCAAGCCGAACGTCAGCGCGCACGCTACGGCGCGGCGGTCGATCTTTAGCGAGTTCATGATCTTGACTAACGGCGGGATCAAAATCGGGATAAAGGCGATATGCACGGGGATTAAATTTTGTGAAAAGCACGCAAAAAAGGCGATCGAAAAGATAAAGACGTATTTTTTGTCGCTGATTAAATTTGCCACCGCGCGCACCAAGATCGCCGTTAAGTTCGTCTTTGAGATCGCGCTTGCGATGACGCCTAGCAGCAGATACGAAAGCGCGGTTTCTAAATTTCCGCCCATGCCGAGGCTGCCGGCGTTTTCGGGGTTGCCGTTTATGAATAAATTTATGGCATCGCCCAGCGGGATATTGCTTGAGAGCACGGCGCATATCGTGCCGATTAGGATCGCAAGCATTACGTTGCACCTCAGCAAGCATAGCGCGCACATCACACAGATACTGATAAATACGGGATTGGTAAGCATCTTTTGCCTTTTTTGGAATTTTTGCAATTATATAGAATTTAGGGCTAAATTTTGCTAAAATCGCGCAAAAAATCGGCTAGGACAGCGATGAAATATTTTTACTCCTCTTTTGTAGTAAGCCTAATTGCGCTTGCTATCGCGTTTTATATCGGCGGCGCGGGTGCCGCTTATATCTGTGCGCTTTTGTGCGCGCTCGAAATCAGCCTCAGCTTCGACAACGCCGTAGTCAATGCCAAGGTGCTAAAAGATATGGCGCCGGTGTGGCAGAGCAGATTTATCCTCTGGGGTATTCCGATCGCGGTTTTTGGCATGAGGTTTTTATTCCCCGTGCTAATCGTCGCCGCAAGCGCGCATCTGGGTCTTTGGGAAACCCTCGTGCTGGCGCTTAAGCAGCCGCAGCGCTACCATGAAATTTTAAGCGAGAACGAAGCGCAAATTTATGTTTTCGGCGGCGCGTTTTTGCTGATGGTCTTTTGCGATTTTTTCTTCGATGCGCAGCGCGAGCTACACTGGCTGGGCATAATCGAAAATAACGGGCTCGTGCGATTTTTAAAGCGCATTCCAAACGCGCCCACGCTGATCGCTCTAGCCGCGGGGCTCGTGCTGCTTGCTAAAATGGACTCGGCTACGCTCGGCGCAGCGTATTTCGGAGCGATTTTACTCTATCTACTCATCTCCTGCTTCGACCGCCTTTTCGGCACGGATGGCATAAAAAACGGCCTTGCAGGCTTTTTATATTTAGAAACCCTGGACGCGAGTTTTAGCTTCGACGGCGTGATCGGCGCGTTTGCGCTAAGCGATAATATCTTCATCATCATGCTAGGTCTTGGCGCTGGCGCGATGTTCGTGCGCTCCATCACGCTGTATCTCATCGCGCGCGGCACGCTGTCGCACTTCGCGTATCTGGAGCACGGCGCACACTACGCCATCGCGTGTTTGGCGTTTATAATGTTTGCCAAGCTGAAATTTGAAGTAAGCGAGATCATAACGGGCACCGTGGGGATCTTATTCATCGCGCTATCGCTCCTTTCGTCGGTGCTTTACAACCGCCGCAACAAACGCAAACTCATCGAAACGATCGCGGGAAACAACGAGTAAAATTTCATCGCATATCTTGCCGTGCGCGAGATCAAATTTTAAAATTTCAAGCTACTGCCGCAAGCGATAAATTTTGCCCGCTTGCGCCGCATTAAATTTCAAGAGACGCTAAATTTCAAAAAATGCCAAACTCCAAAAAGCGCTAAATTTAAAGACGCGGGCGATGAGATTAAAATTTTACGAAAAGCGTTAAATTTAAAGACGCGAGATGGCATTTTAAAATTCAAATCAGCGATCGCGCGAGCTCAAGCCTTTATCGCGCAATCTTTGTAGCTCCTCGCCGCTGAGGGATGGGCTATTTGCGGGCTCACCGCTCTCGCTTGCGCCGCCAAAAAGCTCCTCATTCAAGCGCAGCTCGTCAATGATACCAAGAAGCTGCAAAACTTCAGCCTTTATCCGCTCGGCGTCTCTTAGCGTAGTGCGCGGCGAAAACAGCGCGGCTTCGAAACGGTTTTTCGCGCCGTTTAAAAATAGATAAAATTTGCCGTCCATAAACGCCGCGCTAAGAGCGATCTTGGGCGCAAGCTTAAGCTTCAAAGCCCCGAGACGCTCCATAAAACTAGGCGTCAAAAGATACCGCGCCTCGATCTTATCGCTTGCGAACACGCGAAATTCCTTGCCGAAAATCACGTCGTCCATCAGCTCCTGATCGCCTAAAAATTTTGTGCCTGGCGAACGATCCGCGATGATGGTCCGCCCCTTAAATTTCTTATAAAACTCGCACACCAAAACCGAGCCGCTAAAGGCCTGTACGTATTCGCCGAGCCTCCAAGCGTTCCAAAGCGCGATCGCCGATAGCAAAAAAGCCGCGGAAAGATCGCTCTTGGACCTTTGAGATAACTCTACAAGCCTCATAGATTCTCGCGTTTCATAGATTTTTATCGCCTCGCTTAGGCTAAATTTTACCCCTTTATAAACGCCGTCTATCTGATCCTCGGCTACGAATTCATTGTTTGGATAGATGCCCGTTTTGCGGATTTCTTCTTCGTCTATGCCGCTTTGCGGCTCGTATCTAAAGGCGGGATCGATATCTGAAATGATGGCGCGGATGAAGGCGTCTTTGTAAAAGGCGTTGTACTCCCACTTGGCGATGGAATCATCAAAAATCCCCCATACGCAGCTTACCGCAATTATCGGGATCATCGCGGACATCAGCACGGCGGAGGAGTATTCGTTTTGGATCAAGCCGTGGATAAACCAGCCGACGGAAAAAACCGCGATGCATAGCAATAAAATCAGCGGTTTTAGAAATTTTATCTTGCACTGCTGCTGCTTTTTTGCCAGCTCCTCTAACGCTCTGTCAATATCCAAAATTAACTCCAAATTTGATTTTGCCGAAATTTCGCCCCTTATTTTACGCTAAATTTTATTAAAATTTCATCCGTTAAGCGGGTTTAAGATTTTTTATGCTATTTTTGCGACCTATTTCGATCAAAAGGCGAGAGATGATAAATTTACCGAAAAATTGCGTGGTTTTTACTTATCCGAAAATGGGCGACAGCGGCAAATTTTTGCCCGTAGAGTTGCGCGGCGCGGCGGGACTTACGGGCTGCACGCTTCAGTGCAAGGCCTACGAGAGCGCGTTTGCGCAGATAAAAGCCCTCGGCTTCGAGCTTATCGCCGTAGGCAGCATGGGCGAGGCGGGCACGAGCGAGTTTAAGCGCGCTACGGGCGCCACGTTTGAGTTCATAAACGACGAAAAATTCGAGCTTGAAGCGCCACTGCAGCTCGAAACCTTCACCACCGGCGACGGGAAGAAATTTTACCACCGCCAAACCCTGATTTTTCGAGGCGGCAAGGAGATAAAGCGCTTTAGCCGCATCGCTAAGCCCGAGCAGGACGCGCAAAATGTACTCGCGGCACTAAAAAGCCTGTGATCGATCGCTTCGGCGCCGCGCTTTAAATTCGCGCTCCAAACGCACTGCGACAAAAAGCCGAAATTTAAGGCGGAACGAATTTCTCTTAAATTCAGCATTTTTAATTAAAATGGCGCTAAATTTAACGGAGGCTGGTATGAAAAAATTTCTATTTTTGGCGCTATTTTGCGCTATTGCGGCAAATTGCGACGAGAGCGCGTCAGCGGATAAAGCTTCTGCGGCGGGCAAAACGGACAAAACAACGAGTATCGGCGAGACCGCAAGCGCGCGCTTTATAAAGAGCGGCGAAGCAAGCGCCGGCTCGCAAAGCAGCGCCGATGCGGTCATTCAAACGGACGGAATTTCGCGGGCGGATCTGCAAAGCTGCATCGTAAAAAGCGACGAAGGCTCCTGCGAGCGCGTCGCGCGCGGCCTGAAAAGCGGCTGCGAGCGAAAAGATCAGCTATCGTGCTTTTTCTACGCAGATGCGCTAGGGCGCGGTCTGGGCGTGGAAAAGGACGTCGTAGCGTCGTTTGAGCTTTTTCGCGAGCAGTGCGATGCCGGCAGTAGCGAGGCGTGCTACGAGCTGTCGGTCAAATATCTCCAAGGAATAGGCACTCCTCAAAGCTTTGAGCTCTCGGGGCAGGCGCTAGATAAGGCGTGCAAAATGCACAACAAGCGCGCCTGCGCGGTGCTCGATCTGCTGCCGAAAAATTAGCGCGGCAGAGGCAAAGCGCTTCTTTGAGCGACGCAGAATTGCTTTTTAGGGCTAGACCGCGTAGATTGCTGAACGCCTTGCAAATTTCGCCGCACGAAAGCTTAAATTTTACAACTCGCACCTAGATGAGCGTGCGATCCGCATTTAAAGGCGTCGATCACCGCGTGGCGGCCCCGTTCTGCTTCGAATGAGTGAGGTTTGGTTTTAAAATTTAAAGCGATTTTCGTGGGTGTGGCGCGATGAAGCAGTAAATCGGAGCGCGCGAGCGGATAAATAAAATCAAAAGGAGCAGAGATGAAAGCTTTAAAGCTTGCGCTGGCTGCGGCGCTGGTGCTTAGTTTAGCAAACGCGGACGGCAAAGCCAAAGAGTTTAAATTTAGCGGTGCAAAAACTAGCGCGCTTTTAGCAAAGTGCAGCAAAAAGGACGCCGCCGCATGCTACGAAGCGGCGATGAGATACGAGCTGGGCGGTCGCGGCGTCGTGCGAAACCGCCTCAAAGCGCAGGGCTTTTTCGCAGACGCATGCGAGCTCGCCACCCTCGCCGAGCGGAAGCAGGGAGATAAAATGAGCGGCGCAGGTGAGCGCGCGATGAGCGATCTGCGCGAGCGAGCCTGCCTAGGCAACGCCGCGGCGCTGGAGAGTTTCGCGAGCGGGCAGTGCCGCAGCCTCGTGATATACGACGAGCTTTGCGAGGGCGGCTCGCAGGAGGCGTGCGACAATCTGGCGAGGATGAAGCGCGATGGCTGGGTGCCCAAGGAGAGCTGCAGCGATGAGATAGTCGCAAAATTCGGCGACGGCAAGCCGCAGAGATGAAATTTTGCCCTATTTTGCGGCGATAGAGTTTAAAATTTTGCAAGTATAAAATTTGCCGAAATTTTATAAAGCTCGACCGAAAATGGTAACAAGGCGGACTAAATTTTAAATTCTAAAACGCGTTTAAATTTGCGTCGTAAGCGGCGTCAATTTTTGGGCTCAGTAGAGATTAGAATTTACGCGGCAAGGCTCTTTGAATTAAAATTTCGTGTAACGGCTGGAGCTACAATTTTAAGAACTAGAATTTAAACAAAATCTGCAATTTAGTCGTGACGATATAATTTTTAGAATTTCGAGAGCGTAAAATTTATCAAAATTTTGCGTATCTACGTCGAGCCGCTCCCAAAAAAGCGCGAAATTTGAATTTTAAACTGCCGTCTTGTGTGCAGCGGCGAGAATTTCGGACAGCGAGAAGTTTAAGCGGTAAGAATTTCAATTAATGCGGATTAAAATATAGGTGCAGTGGGCAAATGCGTGCACCACAAGCGATGTAATTTCAAATATGAGTTCAAGGCTCGCTAGACGCGGAATTTGAACGCCACGAGCGATAAATTTCAAAATATCTATTTTAAAATTACAAGGCGGGGATTTAAATTCGAGTGTGGCGAGCGATTAAATTGCAAAAAGAAGCTTAAATTTAAATATCGCGGCCCACGAATTATGCGTAAATTTTGCGCCTAAATTCCACAAGATTGGGTGCGCAATAAGTATTTGCAGTATCGCAGCGAGACTATCAAGCCAAGCTCCAATCACGCTTAAAACCCTATTTACCGAGCGCTCGCGCAAGCGCGTATTTCAAACCGCCGAAGCAAAAAAGCCTGATCGGAGGCGTTTGGCGACGTATCCCAACCGATCGCGCCTCATATTTTGCTCTATAGCCTAGCTCGCGCACGAAATTTAGATTTTGAAATTTAGCGCAAAAATATTATAATTTCGCCCAAATCACGGCTAGGACGGAAAATGAACTCACGCGTGCAAAACAAATATCTAAAATCAAAAATTATGAGCGCCGAGAAAGCCTGCGAACTGATCCCAAATGGCGCATCGGTGGGCTTTAGCGGCTTTGTTGGGGCGGGCTGCGCGCTAGCGCTACCACAAGCTCTGGCACAACGAGCGACAGCACTGCACGAAAAAGGCGAGCCCTATCAAATCGAAATTTTTACAGGCGCATCGACCGATCCGCTTTTAGACGGAGTTTTGGCAAAAGCAGGTGCCGTGAGCTTTCGCGCGCCGTTTTTTACGGATGCCGATATGCGCCGTGCGATAAATAGTGGCGCCGTGCGATACGCGGACGTGCATCTATCAAGCCTTGCCGCGCAGCTTAAGGCGGGCTTTTTTCCGCATCTAAACTTTGCTGTGATCGAAGTAGTGGCGATTAAAGAAAGCGGCGAGCTCGTGCCGTCCACATCGCTAGGCAACAACCAAGCCTGGCTCGATATCGCCGATCGCGTGATTTTAGAAGTGAATTACTATCAGCCGCTTGAGCTGGAGGGTATTCACGATGTCACAGATCTACGCCTGCCGCCGTATGCTGAGGATCTGCCGATCAAGCACGTAGGCGATCGTGTAGGCAGCCCTTACATGCATGTAGATCCTGCCAAAGTAGTCGCTGTCATAGAGGCTAGGACGCATGATCGCGTCAATAATTTTACCGCCGTGGATGAAATTTCAAGTGCGATCGGGCGCAATGTCGTAAAATTCTTAAAAAACGAGGAAGCTTGCGGCAGACTTCCCGCAAAGAAGCTACTGCCGCTACAATCGGGCATCGGCAACGTCGCTAACGCCGTGCTTAGCTCGCTACAAAATGCTGGCTACCAAGGGCTGCAATGCTACTCCGAGGTGATTCAAGACGGCATGCTAGATCTCATCAAAAGAGGCGTCGTAGGCACTGCAAGTGCCACAGCGCTATCGCTTAGCCCCGCAGGTGTCGAGGAATTTCAAAAAAACATCGATTTCTACCGCAAGCACATCATACTGCGTTCACAAGACGTCTCCAACTCGCCAGCGCTTATCAGAAAGCTCGGCGTCGTGTCGATGAATGGCATGCTAGAGGCAGACATCTACGGCAATGTAAACTCCACTAACGTCATGGGTTCGCAGATGAAAAACGGTATCGGCGGTAGCGGCGACTTCGCTCGCAACGGATATTTGTCGCTATTTTTGAGCCCGTCACTCGCTAAAGGCGGCGCGATCAGCGCTATCGTGCCCTTCGTGAGCCACGTCGATCATACCGAGCACGACACTCAAGTCATCATCACCGAATACGGCATCGCCGATCTGCGCGGTAAATGCCCTCGTGAGCGTGCTCGCGCGATGATAAGCATCGCGCATCCCACTTACCAAGACGCGCTGAGAGATTATTTCGAGCGGGCATGTGCGCAGCCCTGTGCGGGGCATACTCCACACATCTTAAGTGAGGCGCTGTCGTGGCATCAAAGATTTAAGGATACGGGGAGTATGAAGGCTTAGAGCGAATTTGCTTGAGCTAATGCGCTAAAGCCTAAAATTTAAGCTCATTCTCGCTGAAAGCAAGAAAGTTTACACTTAAAAATTTCGCCTGCATTTGAAAGCTCTATCGCTACTTAGAGCAAAGCTCGTTAAAATTTTTATTTTGTAAAGCTCGCGCGAAATGTTTATAAAATGAATGGATCGAAATTTGCGCCATAAAATTTTAAAATTTGCAGGCGGGTTTAAGGCACGGAATTTAAAATTTTATCGCTACGAAATTTTAAAATTTAGCCCTAAATTTGCAGCTCGCGCATTTCAAATTTTAAAATTCTACGGCTTGGAATTTTAAAATTTTGAACTTCGCAAAATTTTATCCATAAATCCGCTATTTAATTTTAAATTTGGCTCCACTTCATTTGCCATGCGCAAGCTTTTTTGGCAATTTAGCTATAAGGCGCACCATAAGTTCGCAATAAATTTCGCGCAGTATTTGCCAAGATGAATTCCGTATAAATTAAAGCGGCGGCTTGCTAAATCAGAATTTCTTACTTTACGAAGGCGATCTTTGGGCTATAAATTTAAAGAGGCGGGCTATAAAGCCGTAGCTAGATGAGATTAGAATTTTATCCTCGAAGGCTCCATCGGCTTGCTGTAGAAGTAGCCTTGCATATATTTAATCCCCATCTCTTCTAAGATGATTGAAATTTCGTGGTTTTCTACGTATTCGGCGATGAGCTCGTAGCCCTGCTTGCGCGCGAAGTTAGCGATAGTTTCGACGATAGCGCGCGAGTTTTTGTCGTTTGCGATGTTTTTGATGAGCGCTCCGTCGATCTTTATGTAATCCACATCAAGCGTTAAAATTCTATAGTAGTTGGAGTATCCGCTGCCAAAATCGTCTATCGCGACCTTGCAGCCGTAGTTTTTGGCTACGGCGATGAAGCTGCGTAGGCTCTCGTAATCGTCAAATTCCTCGCTTTCTAAAATTTCAATGAATAGATTTGAAGCGTTTGGACTGGATGCGAGCTTGCGCTCTAAAAGCTCCTTGATACCTTCGTTTGCGATGTCAAAATATGAAAGATTTATGCTAAAGCAAGTCCCTGCGAAGCGGTCTAGCAAGCGAAAGGCTTCGTTTATTACGACCTGAGTTAGCGGGATGTAGAGCGAGGTTTGCTTTGCGATGTCGATAAACTCACCCGGGCAGCGCGTCTTACCTGAGCGGTCGATTAGGCGGATTAGAATTTCATATACTAACGGGACATAATCACCGCCCTCGGTGCCGTATGTGTTACCGCTAGGATCGCGGTGGGTGATATCAAATATGGGCTGAACAAGCACAAAGACTTGATTTTTCTTGATCGCATTTTGAATGGTGTTGATCATAATCTGATTTTGAAGATATTTTTCCTCAATCGCATTTGGGCGCGAATAAAAGCCCACATGCTCGTTTTTGCTCTGCGCCTCATACATCGCCATAACCGCCTGAAAGACCCTATTTGCGCCGCCCGCTACGTCTGCACGCTCGCTCACGCCCATCGTGATATTTAAAGGCGCGGAGGCAAAGCCCTCGGTGATATGGAGATTAAAAACCTTGTCGGTGAAGTATTTATTTATGATCTCCACGTCGCGCGCGACATTTAGTCCCTCGTAAAATAGGCAAAACTCATCCGATTGGATGCGAAAGATACTGGCTTTGATCTCGTGCGATTCGATACACATCGCAAGCGTGCGCGCAAAGGAGCGAAGAATTTCGTTCGTCGTCTCCGCCTTGTAAAAAAGCCGTAAATTTGCAAAATTTACGATAGTGATGTAGATCGCTACGCCCGTTTTTTCGGCGTTTATTAGCTCATATAGCGCCGCTTCGTTGCCCTGGCCCGTAAGATGATCGATATAGACTTGATTGTTTAAGCTCTCCTTTGCGCTCGCAAGAGCTAGTTTCATAATCTCGCGCTCGCCGATATCATGCGCGTAAAGCGCATATAGCGGCGGCTTGGATGCAGCGGCGATATTTGCTAGCCTTAGGCTCACATCGGCTAGTTCGCCGTTTTTACGAAGCAGGCGCGTATCTTTGGCGCTTTTATTTACCATCGCAGGAAGTTCGGTCCCTTTATCTTTGGGCATCAAAACTCCAAGATCGCTCTCTTGCAGCTCGCTTTGTTCGTAGCCGCTTAAGCTAAGCGCGCTTTTATTAGCGTATAAAATTTTAAAGCTCTGATCTGCTAAAACTATCGCTTCGCCTGCTTGCTCACATAGCGCGCGATAGGGCGCGAGGGCGCGTTTGCTACGCAAAGCATCGGAATTTATGATGTAAGTAAGCAGTAAAAACGACAAAAACACCGCCGTGTAAAGCATCGTCATTTGCATAAACGAGCCGTAAAATTCCTCGCTAGCGTAAGAAAATCGCTCGCGCAGGCTTGCGAAGCGCTCATTTAGCAACGAGAGATTATCGCTTACGATGATATTTTGCCGCTCGAAATTCCTTAAAATTTGTCGCGCGATTCCTATAAACGCAGCTTCGTCGGGGCTTGACGCATCTGCGCTTTCTAGCGCACTTTTTAAAGCGGAGATCTCGGAGCGATTTTTATAGTTAAGCCCTAAAATTTGAGAGTAGAGATTTGCTCTTTGCGCATTTGCGCCACTGGATAAAAATTTTTGCTGCAGACTTTGAAAAAGGATTAAATTCTGCGAATTTAAAGCCCCAAGCTCGTCCAAAAGTGAAATTTTATCGCTAAAAGCGCTTCCGATCGCGCGCACATCGCTGCTAAGTCCGATTTTATCAATGATTTTGTCTTTTTGCAGAGCTTGTAGCACCTGATAGATGCCGCGCATATCGGCATTTGCGATCGAAAAGTCCCTTCTTGCGATCTTTGCATCAAATAATATATTTAGGCGATTGTCGGCATTATCGATCAAAGCTAGCTCGCGCGAAATCGTGCTAAATCTCGCTACATCTCTTAGCGACGAGAAATAATTCCCGGCGATGATTATGCCTAATATCATAATCCCCACCATCAAAGCCCACATTATCTTATCTTTCATCCTGCGCCTCCGTCATCTCGCCCTTAAGTGTGGCTAAAAAGCTCATCAAAGCATCAAGCTCCCCATCGCTAAGATCGTATTTTAGCAGATCCTTTGCGATCTGCCGCACCGCAAGACGCAAATCCGTCTGCCCGTTTACGTAAGGCGCGGTTTGCGTGATATTGCGCAAGCTAGGCACGCGGCGCAACTCAAATCCATCAGAAGTGAGCCTATGCCTAGGCGCATCCTCCTCTTCCGTGCTTGGACGAATTTTAGTAAAGCTGCCGGTGCCTAGGCTAACGCCGTTGTGACATGCCGAACACAGCCGCACAAAAAGCACATATCCGTTATATTCGGCATCATTTAGCTTAACCTCGCCGCGCAAAAATCGGTCAAATTTGGAATTTATCGCCGTTTTGGATTTTAAAAATTCCTTTAGCGCATCAATGAAGTTCGCCGTATTTGCCTCGCCGTAAGCACTTTCAAAAGCCTGCTTGTAGGCTAAATTCTTCCTGATGAGCTCTAAAATTCTATCTTCGCTCGCGTCCAGTTCATTCTCGCTAAAAACCGACGCCGCAATCCGCGCTTCAAAGCCCGCGAAATTATAATCGCCCAAGTAGCGATCAAAGTAATAAGAATTTATTAGCGTAGGCACGCGTCCATCGCGCACCGAAGCGCCTGAGTCGTTTAGATAGAAGTTGTGGCAACTCTCGCAGGAGCGGCCTTTGCGGCTAAATCTTACGTCGGTAAAAATTTTTGCGCCCAGCCGCGCCTTTTGCGGGTCATATTTAGGCATCTCAAGCGGCGTAAAAAGATTGCCGCAAAGCCCCAAAAGCGGCGCCAGGCTAAATATAAAACAGCTTAAAGCTCGCTTCGATCTCATCGCTTATCATCCCGCCTTTAGCCCGCTTTTTCAAAATCTCCTCAATCTCGCGCTCGCTAGCCTCCGCGCCGTCCATATGCAGGTGCCACGCGGCGTTTTGCACCGCTTCTTGTAGGCTGCGTTTTTGCTCGCGCCTCTCGGTTAAAATTTCGCTTTTAAATTTGATGTCGCGCGCCCCGAGCAGCGCCTCAAACTTTTCGGCGGCGGTAGCAAGTCTTTTAGCTCCTGTGCCGAAGCGCTCAAACAGCGGCGCAAGCATTGATGAATTGCGCTCGCTCGCCCAGTTTAGATAAATTTTGCGCTCGCCCAAAGCTAAAAACGCCTCAAAATCCTCCGTGCTTTTTAGCGCGGGGCTCATAGTAAGAAACGCGATGTCAAAAACTGCAGGAATTTTAAAATTTTCGCTCTCGCGGCTTTCGCTCATAGCGTCTTTTAAATTTAAAGCCTGTGCGGCGGTTTTTTGGACTTGCAGGTTTGAAATTTCGCTCTGCGAACGCGGATAAATTTTAAAATTTTCGCCCGCCGCGTCTGCAAAACCATCGCGACTAAGCCCCT
>NZ_CALEDC010000346.1 GCF_937949835.1 uncultured Campylobacter sp. | reverse complement strand
CGACTATCGACCGTTTTGGCGACTTCGGCACTTTTATCCTTTTTCTCTTCAGCCATATTTTCACCTCCTTTCTCGTGATATACGGAAACTATAGCAAACGAAGAGATAAAAAATATTACCGCGAAAGATAAGTAAGTAACGACTCTTAAAATTCTACCGGTTTTATTTACGTTATCTTGAGCGAGGCCTAAGGCTTTTGACGTAACATCTAGCATAGCTATTAGACCTTCTGTGTGTTCGCTATCGCCTTGTTTGATGTTTTCTTTAAAATATGCATTATCGAGATTGGCGGTGAGCCTAACGGCGCTGCTTTTAATGGCTATTAGGCAAAGAGTAATTATTGCCACGGTAGTTATAACGATCGCCGATAAAAAATAAAATTGCGATGAGCTTATCTCATCTAGTTTTATCGCATAAAAAGCCGCACCTACGATACTAAAAGAAAGCCACAGAAACATCCTAATCAGGGTTAATTGAGAGGGGATGACAGAGGTAGTGATATTATCTAAATCTTTGCGTTTAGCTTCGAGATTTAGCTTCAAATTTTTCTCGTAATTTTCAAGACTCTTAGCTTTCGGCTCATCTTTTCTAGTTTCCATAATATCCCCTTTTTTGCGGAATTTTTGAATAATATTATATCGGCAAAGCGCTTAAGTTTTTACTTTAATAATGGAAAAATCTAAAAAAGGAGCAAATATGCCAGGATATAGAGTAAAACCGGTCTCAAAGGCCGTGAAGCAAAAGCTAAAGTATGATCTAAAAGACTACTGTGCGATGCGAGGACTAAGCTTAAGCAGCTTTTACAAGGGCTATATAAGCCAAAAAGCTAAAAAGATACTAGAAAAAGACGGCATAAAGGTAGCCTAATGTGGGTAAATTCCAAACGTGCGGCTGAAATTTTAAGTGTAAATTTAAGAAAACTACAAAGAAGAGTAGTTAAAGCCCAAGCTAGTGGGAAAAAATTTTGCACTATTAAACCTAATATATTAGGTTTCACCTACACAGATGGCATCGGTCGCGGTGGTAAAACCCTTCAAATTTGGATTGACGATAGCCTGATAAACAACGAAAGCAGCGAAATTTCGCGACAAAGCGAGAGCGTTTGCGACAATAAGCACGGCGGAGCAAATTTAAACGGCGCGGCTGCGGCAGATCCGTCCGCAAGCGGCGGCGCTTTAAACTTAAGCAATGCATCAATCTGCGGTAGTGCGCAGAGCCTAAACGGCGCGAGGCGAGATTTAAACGGCGCAGAGCAAAGCTCAAGCGATCCGAGCAGCGCGACAAGCCTCCCTGCTATCGCTACTTGCTCGGACAAAAAACGCAAAGCCGCTTTTGAAAAATACGACGTAATCAAGGCGTGGGAAGATGCAAAAGGCAAGATAAGTGAGGCCGCTTTTCTGGAGTATATCAACGCGAAAAAGATATGCTGCGTAAAGGTAACCGCAAATAAGCTCTACGACTGGCAGCGTAAATTTAAAAGAGGCGGGCTGGATGCGCTAGTGGACGAGCGGGATAATAATAAGACCCTAAAGCTTGACGCGCTAGGTCTTGCGCCGCTTTGTGTGGAACTGATACTCGCATGCAGCGGTATGGGCAAGGTAGATATAACAAACATCTACAAAGCACTAAATTATCACGCGGCAAAAAACTCTCTCATAAACTTTGAGGATTTTCAAGGCAAAAGAGACGAGATTGTAAGCTATGAGGTCGTAAATCGCTTCGTAAACAACTACCTAAACAAAAATAAGCTTGTAAAAAACATCATCCTTTACGGCGAGGATGGAGCGGTCGGTCGCGGCTTACCGGCTCTTGGCATCAGTAACTACGCCGTAAGCACGATAAACGAGGTCGTGGAGATAGACGGCAGTCCGCTGGATCTAATCTGCAACGCTAGCGAGCTTTGCGAGCTAATCGGCTGGCAAAACGTCAGCACTATCTTTAAAGACAAAGACGAATTTCAAAACTATGTAAAAGAGTGGCAAAAGCGCTACACCATCATCGCTCTAATCGATACGTATAGCGGGGTAGCGACTTTTCACATCAGCGATAGTGAAAATTCTCTCTCTATTGCTAGAGCCGTCGCCAAATATATCGTGCGCTACGGCAAGCCAAAGGTAATCAAGGGCGATAACGGCAAGGCGTTTAAGAGCGAATATATGAAAGAGGTTTTAGGCGCGCTTGATATCGAATATAAGGCGGTAAGAGCCTATAGCGGCTGGCTTAAGCCTTATGTGGAACGAAATTTTAGAGCTTTGCAGCATAGCTTCAGCGCAAATTTGGCGGGCTTCATCGGACACAATATCTCGCAGCGCCAAGCCATAGAGTTTTTTCGCTCTAAAAAAGAGCGCCGCCTAAAAAGAGGCTACAAGACGAATCTAACGATGCTAAAAAACCTAAGCGAGGTGCAAGAACTGATGGATATGTATGCGGAAAAATTTCTAAACACCCGCTACCTTGAGCGCCTTGATACTACCTGCGCAGCTGCGTATAGCGCAAAGATAGGCGATGCTGTGTACATGGACGCTCTAAGCATCAGCGCGCGTCTTGGCGGACGAGAGCTGAAACACGTGCATAAAAAAGGCATTAGCCTAGATGGTGTGAGGTTTTACAGCGTGGAGATGTACGGGCTTGAGCGCGTATGGGTCAGCAAAAACGTCAATAATATAAACGAGTGCTTTTTATGGAGCGAGGATAACAAATTTATCGGCGTTGCCTCTACGCTTGATTTGGATGAAGGGGTAAGTGCCGAGGAGGCTAAAAGCGCGCAAAAGCTATTTAATAAGCGCCTAAAAGAGACTAAAAAGCAGATGGACGCTGCATCGATCGCACACCGAGCGGATTTCGAGCAGATAGTGCGCATGGTAGAAGCAAAGCCCGCCGCAATGCCTAAGCCGCAAGCGGCGAATAACGAAAGCAGGCTAATAGATGCCGCGTTAAAAGGGGCTAAAAGCTTGAACTCTAGCGTAGCTTTGAGCGATGAAATTTTGAGCGCGCAAGCTGCGCAGCGCAAAGCAGAGCGCAAGATAAAGAGCTTTGAGGAAGTAGTCTGCGGATAAGGCGCTTTTAAAGGGCATAAAATGTCTTTTAAAAGCCCCTTTATGGGCAAAGGAGAAAATATGCAAGAGATTATATCTAAGCTAAACGAATTCTTAGAGGGCGGAAGCGTGAGTATGAGTGCGCTTGCGCGGGCTTTAGGCATCAGTCCGGGAGCGATAAGTCAGTTTCGCGCGGGCAAATATAAGGGCGATAATGCGGCGATCGCAGCCAAGATAGGCGCCTATATCGATGCTAGCGCCAAAAAAGCAAAAGAGTTTGCCGCCTCGCCCGCGCGAGATGAAATTTTCAATTCACGGGACTACAAGATGGCGAATTTCGTCATCTCCGAAGCCGTAGGCGAGCGCGAGATAGCTTTGCTTTACGGCACCGCAGGTAGCGGCAAGAGCACGATACTACGCGACTTTGCCGCCAAAAATCCTAACGCGGTGCTAATTGAAGCTACTTGCCACACCAACGCTAACGCTTTGCTTGGCGAGCTATGCGAAGCGCTAAGGCTGGAAGTCGCAGGCAGCGCTAATGCAAAATTAAAAGCGATTTCAAGCTTCCTAAAAACCGCCGATAAGGTGCTGCTAATCGATGAAGCCGAGCATCTGCCTCTAAGAGCGCTTGAGGATCTACGTAGAATTTACGATTTTTCGAGTACTCCGCTAATTCTAGCAGGCACGGAGATTTTGCTAAAGAATTTAGTGGGGCGCAATAAGGAGCTTAGGCAGCTATATAGCCGCATTTGCGGCAAATGGGCTATGCAGGGGCTCAGCAAAGAGGAGAGCGATGCTTTTTACGGCACGGGGATCTTCGCTCACGCCAAAGGTAACTTCCGCGCGTCCGAAAAGTTACACAAAAAGTCGGTCCGCCTAGCGGCTCTTAACGGCTGCGCCGTGGGCGAGGAGATCATAGCCCAAGCCTGCGGCATGGTAATTTTATAAGGAGGAATAAGAGATGAAAGCTTATGAGAGTATGAAAATGAGCGATCTAAAGGCTTGCAAAGATGAGATCATAATCGCGCACTCATTCATTCTCTTCAAGACCCCGAGGGGGTGGATCGCAAAGATGAGAAAGCGCGAGAGCATAACGGTACCGATCCCGCACTTCCGCCGCGGGCTCGGGACGATCTGGAGCTAAGGCTTTGATTTTAAATGGCGCCCCGTGCGGGCGTCTTATAAAGTCAAATTTAAAAGGAGTGGATATGAAATTTCCTAAAGAGCTTGAAGCAAAACGCACCAAGTGCGTCGTTTACACGAGGGTTATGGGCTATCTACGCCCGGTAGAGAGCTTCAATATTGGTAAAGTGGGCGAGCATAAGCAGCGCGTGCTATTTGAAGAGAAGAAAGATGTCGCTAGCACTAAGCAAGCGTGAAGGCGCAAGAGCTCGCCGAAATTTTAAAATTTTGCTTGCAAAATTTCTGAAACTTCAGGTGGGTGCAGGGAGCATAGCTCCCGCTCGCAGGGCGGGCTTAGCTCGCCCGAGAAGTTAAAACAAAAGGAAGGGTGAAATGCAAAGAATTCAGGGCTACCGCACGGACAAGGTATGCGCCGAGCGGGTGAGGATGCTAAAGGGCGATGCGGATGTAGCTTACCGCGAGCTTGCGGCGATGCTAGGCATCAGCGTCGAGCGCGTCGCGATGATAGAACGCACGGCGCTTGCGAAGCTTAGGCACCCGAAAAACCGCAAGAAGTGGATGGAGATATTTGAAACCATCGCAGAGCTTGAGCGCTGCGAAGCTCAAAGGCTCGGTAGCGGCTGGAGCCTGAAAGGAACGAAGAGTTGAAGCTAAAGGATTTGATAAACCTAAACGCGCAGGATTACAGCGCCGCAGCTCTGCGCGAATTACACGCAAAGATGAGCGCCACCGTGCCTGATATGGTAAGCGTAGGTCTTCGCTCGGTGCGTCGCGACGAGATAAGAGACGGGGAGCTTGTAAAGGGCTGGGCATTTTACGTGGGCTTTTGCTACGGGGATAAAAAGCCTTGCGCGGAAATCGCATGCTTTGGCAGACTTCACATTTGCGCCGATGAAACTATGGCGGCAGATCCGTATATAGAAAAGATTTTAAGGAATTTAAAAGAGCCTTAATAACGCCCAAAGCTTTTAATGGAGTTTTTAAATTTAAAAACTTACCACAGACAAAACCCGGAAAAGGCGGAATACTGTGGAATAACGGTGGCTACTTATGTATCAGTTAGGAACTTCACTAAATGAAATAACATTATCCGCAGGTAATCTAGAATCGACAAAAGTTGAAATAAAAGTTGGTTTAGGAGTAAATACCTTTGCTTTTTTAACCTCTTTAGCCTTTACTAGCAAGATATCACCATATTTATCGCCTAATAAGCCATTCTTTTCTGAAATTTCAACATCAAAGTCAGAAAAATTAAAGAATTGCATATTTTTATACTCTAGATTTTCTATGTATACATAAAAATAAGCATAAGCCTCTTTGCATTCTTTTCTAAGCGAAGCTCTAGGATTATTTATTAAAGAAATTTTATTAGCATTATAAAATTTTAATTTTAGATTCTCCGCAGGATTAAGCGTATATGTTCCTACATCCTCTATGTTTATCTGCACAACTTCGGAAGATTTATTTATAATCTCATATTCAAAAAGTCCTGTGAAATATCCGCAGGAAGAAAAAAGAAACAAAGCAAATCCTAATAATAAAAAATATTTTTTCATAAAATCACCTCTGCAAAAAACTATAACAACTTACAAAAAATAAAGCA
>NZ_CALEDC010000345.1 GCF_937949835.1 uncultured Campylobacter sp. | reverse complement strand
AGCGGGTTAAATTTGACGCAGACGGCGCGACGCAAGCGGTAGCGAATGAAATTTTAAAAATGGATGCGGACGAATGCGGCGGCGCCAAGCAAGCTCAAACAAGCGAGTGCGATATATCGCAGATGTCAAACGAGCCCGGCGGCGCTACTTCAGCGTCGCTGCAAGCAGACGAGTGCGACGTATCGCGCAAAAATTTAGATGAAGCGTGCGATGCGGCAGGCGCCGTTAAATTTAACGCTGGCGAGTTAAAATCGGCAGCGAGCCAAAATTTTAAAGCGTGCGCAGCCGAACACGACTCTAAATTTAACTCAAATGAGCCAGCCGCCGATAAATCACAAAAAGCGACGAACGATGAAATTTGCTTTGGCGGCGAGAAATTCAGGCTCAAAAGATACTGCGGCCAGCGCGTGTATCACATAATCTTTCCGCGCGGCTATTTCGGCGCGCCCTATGCGGCGCATCTGGCGAAGCACCATCCGACCTGGCGGTTTGAGGGTGGCGAGGCGGGATATAAGCTAGGCGGGGTCTTGGACGAGCCGGACGGCGATGCGCAAAATCCGCTATTTCATCTTATCACGCTTGATCCGCTGCCCCGCGACTTGCCCGTGCACTCGCTACCGCGTCTAATCCTTGCCGCGCACGTCAGAGAGATAAACGAAGGCGAGATAGTCTTTTACGAGCACGACGCGCAGGGTATGTCGCGACGTATCGGCGAAAGGACGCAGGTCGAATACGTGCAGGACGAACCGATAATGGAGTGCGAGGTCGCGCTTGCGCCTACGCCCGCGCGCTGGGCGGCTCAGGACTGGGGGATGTCAAACAGCAGGCAAAACCTCGCGCGCATCGGCGGCGAGCCCTCGTGGATACAGGGCGCCTCGGTGCCGACGTGTCCGATATGCGGCGAAAAGATGGAGTTTTTGATGCAGCTTGACAGCGAGCTTCCAAGCTGCGAGCAAGGCGGCGAGGTATATTTCGGCAGCGGCGGGATTTTATATGTGTTTTGGTGCGAGCGGACGCGGACGAGCGCATTTTTTATGCAGTGCACGTGAGTAAAAATTTTGTAAAATTCTAAACGAAAATCGTAAAATTCTAAGTAAAATTTATTCTAAGATAATCGAGCGGGCAAAATTTGCCGAGCATTTCAGCGCGTAAAATTTAAACTTGTTCGGCGAGAATATGTAAATTTACGCAGACACACAGAGTTTAAGCGTAAATCCCATCCACCAGCGTCTCTACGAACTCATCCGAGTTAAATTCCGCCAAATCCTCCATCCGCTCGCCCACGCCGACGAAAAGTATCGGCAGCCGCAGCTCGCGCGCTATGGCGAAAAGTGCGCCGCCTTTGGGCGTGCCGTCGAGCTTCGTGATGATAATGCCGTCGAGCCTTACGATCTCGTTGAACGCCCTAGCTTGCGCGACGCTGTGATTGCCCTGAGTGGCGTCGAGCACGATGATCTTACGGTGCGGTGCGCCGCTTTTTGCGCGGTCGCATATTCGCACGATCTTCTCTAACTCCGCGGCTAAATTTTTCTGGTTTTGCAGGCGCCCGGCGGTGTCGATCAGGACGCGATCGATGTTTTTGGCACTTGCCGAGCTTACGGTGTCAAACGCCACGGCAGCGGGATCGTGCCCCTGCGCGGTCGCTACGATTGGTAGATTTAGGATCTGCGCCCATTTGCGCAGCTGCTCGACCGCGCCCGCGCGAAAAGTGTCGCATGCGCCTAAAATCACGCTTTCGCCGCTATTTTTATATAAATTTGCAAGCTTTGCGGTTGTTGTAGTTTTGCCCGCGCCGTTTACGCCGATGATGAGCTCTACGAACGGCTTCTCATTCGCGGGTTTAGCGATCTCGTAATCGAAATAGTTCTTTAAAACGCCCTTGAGATCATCTTTTGCGACTAGCTTTTTTGCGGGAAGTTTTCCTAAAATTTCCTCCACGAGCTCGTAGCCTACGTCGGCTTCAAGCAGCATCTCTTCTAAAATTTCTTTTGAAATTTTATCTTCGCTTTTCGCGCCTCGCATCGCGTCTATGGTCTTGCTAAGCCCTTTTTTAAAAAAATCGAACATCAGAAAATTTTCTCCAATTCGGTCATTAAAATTTCTTCCGGCATCAGCCCGAAATATTGCGCGCTAAACTCGCCCTTTTCGTCGTATATCGCCATATACGGCACTTCGTTTATGCCGCCTAGCGCCTTTGTAAAAAAGTCCGTCCCTTCGCCGTAAGCGATCGCGTAATTTACTTCGTGTGCGCTTGCATAATTTTTTGCATCATCTAAATTTGCATCACCGATCATCACGCCGATGATATCAAGCTTGCCGGAGTAGGCTTGTTTGGCGGCATTTAGTGCGCTTACTTGCACGGCGCAGGCGTCGCACCACGGCGTAAAAAACGCAAATAGCGTCACGGTGGAGTTATTATCGATTCGAAAACCCTGCTTTGTCTTTTGCATATTTAAAATTTTGCCGTTACTGAGCTGGAGTGTAAAAGGAGCGGTATAATCGACCTGGATTACGGCTTCGGTTTCGGACTGCGGCTGCGTGGCGTTGGCCTCGGTCGGGGTATCGCTTGATTTTTTATCCTCATCATCGCCGCAACCCGCAAGAAATAAAACAGCCGTAAAAAGCGCTAGAAAAAAACGAAATTTCATAATGAACCTTAAAATTTAATCGCAAGATTATACAAAAACTAGCTAAAATAAGCGTTAAAATTTTATAAAAGGCTTAAGCTATGCAAAAGAATGAATTTAGAGCAATTTGCAAATCGCGTTTAAAATCTCACGCCGCGCGCGCGGCCAGATGCGAGCATTACGTGCTTTTAAGGCGTATAGAGGGGCTGATAAAATTTTTAAAAGCACGTAAAATTTTAATATTTTTGCCGATGAGCTACGAGCCGAACGTTTTGATTTTAAGAAAAAAGCTATCAAAAAGCTGCGAATTTTACGTTCCGTTTATGGTGGATATTAGCTTAAAAATGGTAAGATTGCGCCAGCCTTTTAAAATTTCACGCTTTGGATTGCGCCAGACGCTTCCGCAAAACGGGTATTTTAAAAAGGTCGATCTAGCCGTGGTTCCAGCTATCGGAGTGGATGGCGCAATGGCTAGAATAGGACACGGGAAAGGATTTTACGATATGTTTTTTTCAGGTCTGAAGCTTAAGCCCGCAATCGCGTTCGTGAGTATAAAAGACTGCTTTTGCAGCGAAATTTTATCGCTTGATCACGACGTAAAGGGCGATTTTTACATAACTCCGAGCCAAAATTACCTAAAAAGAGGAAAGTATGATAGAGATTTTAATCGCCTTGTGCGCTCTTGCGGTGGGCGCTGGCATAGGATACTTAGTAGCTAGAAAGATCAATAACGCCAATTACGATTTCTTCGTAGAACAAGCCAAAGCTAAAGCTAAAGCGATAGAATTTGAAGCCGAGGGCATCTTGCGAAATTCTAAAATTTCGGTACAGGAAGCTGAGTTTGAAGCTAAGAAAAAATACGAAGATAAAGCAAGCAAACTGCAGAAAGAATTTAACGTTAAATTTGACGAGCTCGGCAAAAAGGAGCACGCGCTTCTAACCGAGCAAGAAATTTTAAAAGACAGCAAAAAAGAGCTCGAAAGCGCTAAAAAAGAGGCGAAATTCCTCTATGAAGAGGGCTCAAATTTAAAGAAAAGCTATGAAGAGAAGCTAGCCGAAGCGCTTAAAGTTTTGGAGCGCGTGGCGGGCTTTACGCAGGATGAAGCGCGCGCGCAGGTGCTTAAAAAGGTCGAGGAGCAAAGCCGCACCGACATCGCTCACATCGTGCGAAAATATGAAGAGGAAGCCAAAAAAGAGGCGCGAAAAAAGGCGAATTATATTTTGGCGCAGGCTACGTCGCGCTTTGCGGGCGAGTTTGCGGCAGAGCGGCTTATCAACGTCGTAAATATCAAAAATGACGAGCTTAAAGGCCGGATCATCGGTAAGGAGGGGCGCAACATAAAGGCGCTTGAGATGACCCTGGGCGTGGACGTCATCATCGACGATACCCCGAATGCGATCATCGTAAGCTCACATAATCTCTACCGCCGCGCCATCGCCGTTCGTGTCATCGAAACTCTTATCGAGGACGGCAGGATTCAGCCTGCGCGCATCGAGGACATCTACAAAAAAGTGAGCGACGAATTTGAAGCTAGCATCGCCGAAGAGGGCGAAAATATCGTAATGGATCTAGGCCTTAGCAAAATTCATCCCGAAATTTTAAAACTTATCGGCAAGCTTAAATTTCGCGCGAGCTACGGACAGAACGCCCTTGCGCACAGCCTTGAGGTCGCACATCTTGCGGGTATCATCGCCGCAGAAACGGGCGGAGATCAAAAGCTAGCCAAGCGAGCGGGCCTACTTCACGACATCGGCAAGGCGCTAACTCACGAGTACGAGGGTTCGC
>NZ_CALEDC010000344.1 GCF_937949835.1 uncultured Campylobacter sp. | reverse complement strand
TGCTTGGAATTTTGCGCAGACGCCGCAGCCTCCGCGTGATCTTGCGCGCAATTTGCAGCCGAGCTTAAAGCCTCTTTGCTTGCTAGATCGGGCGACGTTTCATTTTGCGAGCCGTCCGTGCTTGCGACAAGCTTTTGTTTAAATTTAACCTCGAAAAAATTTATCAGCTGCGTTTTGCCCGGCGTCGAGCTTGATTTGGCTAGATTTTTGCGCCCAGTAAGCGCGTTTATCAGGCTGCTTTTGCCGACGTTGGAACGCCCCAAAAACGCCACTTCGCTCATCGCAAACTCGGGCGCACCCGCGATATTTGCGGCGGAGGTGATAAACTGCGCGCTGCTAGGATAGATCATTTGTTTTGATCTTCGACCTGAAAGATCAGACGCACGGGCTTTTTCTCGCCGCCGCCGCTTTTTACTTCGTAGGTGCCCTTTTGGCGATTTACGATGATCTTATCGCCGTAAACCTCCTTTTTGGTCTCGGCCTCGTGCAGATAGGCGTTGTTTTCGAGCGTGTAAGCCTCGATAGTCGGATCGTAGGTCAGCACGCCGCCCTTGCCGTCGTAATGCTTCTGATTGAGTAAAATTTTAAAATTTGCATTTCCCGTCGCGACGTATTTGGTAGGCTGGCGCTTGGCGTCGAAGTAGATCGTCACTTTATCGGAATTTAGCGTATCGTAAGCGCCCTTTTTGATGCGGACGTTGCCCGTCAGCACGCTGATCTGCTTGATCTCGTCGGCGAAAAAATTATCCGCCGTGACCTCGACCTGCTCCTGCGCGGCGCTGAGATTAGGCGCGCCAAAGCCCGTAATTAGCGCGGCTGCGAGTATTAGTTTGTGGAGTTTTGATCTTTTATTAAATACCATGCGTGGATTCCTTTTGAGTTTGTTTGTTTGGTTTTGGTGTCGTAGCTGATGCTTGCGCCCGTGATGCGGTCGCCGCCTTGGCGCAGCACGTACGGCACGTCGGAGCGGACGATCTTGCTGCTCGTATCGTAGATGATCTCTTGCGCAGTGTAATCAAAGCCTCTGCTATTTACATAGTGCGCGTCGCCGGTAAATTTTATCAGCTCGCCGGCGCGCGTCGCGGTCTTTGAAACCAAAGTGTGATTTAGATCCGCGCTAATCTCCTCGGCTTTAAAATTTACAAACTCGTCGCGATCCTTATAGCGAGTGCCGCCGTCCGCGGTAAATTTAGCATCCACGCGCTCGCCGATCTGATAATCGACGATCTTTTTCATCTCCATATTCGCAATGCTTAGATCCTGCCTAAACATATCGCTAAAATACGGCGTCTGCACGCTTAAAAACACCATCGCGACGCAAAAGATCGCAATCGCGACGTAGAAAATTTTTATCACCATCGCTCGGCTCCTTTTGATCTGCGCGGAATTTCGCCCCTCGCAGGCATTCTCACGCGCGTTTGCGAAACTACAGCCATTTGCTATTCCACTCTTCGCGCATGCCGTTTTTATCGACGAGCATTTCGATCATCTCGCGCACCGCGCCGCAGCCGCCGTTTTTGCTTAGCGCGACGTCCGCTTTTAGCGAGCTTAGCGCATCGGCGGGCTTGAAGCTAATCGCGACTGCATT
The DNA here is from genome assembly GCF_937949835.1 of uncultured Campylobacter sp. GTDB lineage: Bacteria > Campylobacterota > Campylobacteria > Campylobacterales > Campylobacteraceae > Campylobacter_B. The sequence continues at coordinate 1,268 of NZ_CALEDC010000344.1, read as the reverse complement.
TAAAAGCTTCGCATCGTTTATATCATCGCCGATCGCAGCGGCCTCATCGAAGCTTAGGTTAAAATTTTTTAAAATTTGCTCCGCCCTTGAGAGCTTGTCTTTTTCGCCTTGAAAGAGCGTATCGATCTTTAGCTCGCGCGCGCGGTTTGCGACGATTTGCGAGCTTTTGCCGGTGATGATTGCGACCTTTAGCCCTAACCGTTGCCACTCCTGGATGCCGAACCCGTCTTTTACGTTAAATTTTTTCATCTCTTCGCCGCCGTTTGAATGGTACAGCCCGCCGTCGCTAAGGCAGCCGTCTACGTCTAAAAATATGATCTTTATCACTTCGTTTTCCGTTTTTTAAAATTTTGTGATTTTAACGAAATTTGGCTGAATTTTTGGCAAACGCCGTATAAATTTAAGCTGCGATTTTAGCCTTTAATCGGCACGTAGCCGCTATTTTCGATGATGCTTTGCCCCTGCGGCGAAAGGATCCAATCTATCAGCGTGCGGATATTTTCGTTTTTGTTATTTTCGTCGTAAACCGCGTAAATTTCGGCTACGAGCGGGTATTTGCGGCTAACGATATTTTCTTTATTCGGATACGCGCCGTTTAGGCTAAGCATCTTCACGCCGCCGTTTCGCACGATCCCCTCGACGTAGTAGCGAAATGAAAAGCCGATCGCGCTACCGAAAAAGCCCGTGATCTTACGCTTAGGCTGCGTTTCACCCATAAATTTTAAAAACGCGCTCTGGCTGCCGCTGCCTGCGTTTCGCTGCACGGCATCTATTCGCATACGCTCGCCGCCGAGCTGCGACCAATCGTCAAACTCCCCAGAATAGATCCCTCGCACCTGATCCACGGTTAAATTAGATACTTTGTTATTCGCATTTACGATAAAGACGAACGCCTCCAGCCCGATCGGCACGAAGCGCAAGCGCGCACCCTTTTCGCGCGCATAATCGAGCTGCTGCTTCGAAGGGGCTGCGACGAAAATGAGATCCGCCTCGCCGTCGCTTATGGCCTTGTACGCGCCGCGGGTATTGCTAAATTTAAGCCTGCTAGCACTCGTGAAATTTTGCCCGTCAAATTCCACGCTTTCCTTCGGATAGCTCGCCGCGACGAATGCCGAAAAGACGGGATACAAAGCCGCTGCACCGTCGATTATGGGCAGATCGCCGCTAAGTTTTAAACTGGAGCTAACGCGCACGATCTGCGAGCCCTCATCAAACGGCAAAAATTTATGTAGCTCGATCGATTTGGCCTGCATCTCGGCGCTGCTTTG
>NZ_CALEDC010000343.1 GCF_937949835.1 uncultured Campylobacter sp. | reverse complement strand
TTATATGCGTCTTTTAAATTTTCTGCTTCAATTATCATGATTTTTTCTCCGCTATTTGAGCTTGTTTATGCCTAGCAAAGGCTTTATTAATGACGTATTGCTGGATAATGGAGCAGAAATTATTTACCGTCCAGTATAGCGTAAGACCAGCAGGGAACATCACAAAAAATACCGTAAAAATGAGCGGCAAGAATTTCATCATCTTCTCTTGCATCGGATCGGTAAATGTAGTCGGCGTAATCTTTTGCTGCAAAAACATCAAAATTCCCATCGTAATCGGCAGGATGTAATATGGATCTTTAAGCGACAGATCGTGGATCCACAGCGCCCACTCCGCGCCCTTTAGCTCGATCGCATTAAGCAGCACGCGGTAGATCGCGAAAAATACCGGTATCTGAAGTAAAATCGGCAAGCAGCCGCCCATCGGATTGGCGCCGTTTTTCTTATACAGATCCATCATATGCATCTGCAGCTTTTGCTTATCATCCTTGTATTTTTCTTGAAGCTCTTTCATCTTGGGCGCTAGATCTTTTAGCTTATTCATAGATAGCATTCCCTTGTAACTTAGCGGGAATAAGATTAGGCGGATGATGAGCGTAAGCACGACGATCGACCAGCCCCAGTTACCGATATAGCCGTGCAACCAGTTTAGAAATTTAAACATCGGGCGGGCGATGAAGGTAAACCAGCCATATTCGATAATGTGCGTAAGAGCAGGATTTATCGAGCTTAGCGTCGCGTGATCTTTCGCGCCGATATAGCCCGTAAGACTAAGATCACCGTCTGAGCCTATGAAAACCTGCGAAATTTTATCTGCGTCAGTCACGGTCACATTCAAGCTCTCTCCGTAAAATAGCGTCGTATAATAACGATCCGAGCTTGCAGCGATATTTGCGCCACTTATTCGCTCGTTTTTATCCACATCGCCATCTTTAAAAATTTCTACGCTTTCGCTTATAGCTTGCGAGCCCGTAAAAAATGAAGCGATTTTATCTGAAATTCCAGCTTCGCCCGGTTTTCCAACGATGACGCCGTGAACCGTATAGCTATCTACTTCTACGTTCGGACGCGAGCCAGGGCTGATGAAATAACGCGCATTTCCGCTTAACTTCAGATCCAATTTATAACTACCATTTGGATAAAAGGTAAGAATTTTATTTATGCTAACGGCGCCTAAACTTTGACTTAACGTAACGCTAGCCTCTCCATTTCGTGCGTCAAGCTCATTAGATGAAGCGCTGTAAGGAGTATCGAAAGCCATCGCATTCAACGCCGCGTCCTCAAAGCGCATCTCAAGCGGTTTAGAATGTGATTTAGGATCAATTAAATTTATCGCATCGCCGTTTTCATCACGGAATTTAGCATCATTTAGCACATACGAGCTTATGCGACCGAGCCCGTCGATCGTAAAATTTGCTTCTTTTCCGACTACGCGTACTAACGGTGCAGAGATGGAATTTGCGGTATTTAAATTTGCTCCCTGCGCGCTCACGCCAGCGGCGGAAGTTTGCGGAGCGGACTTGGCGGCATTTTTTTGCGCGATTTGCGCCGCGGTTGCATTTGCCTCCATAGCAGCGCGAATTTTTGATAAATAAAAATGATCGTAAGCTACAAAAAATATGAGCGCAGTTGCTATCGCGATAGCAAGGCGCTTTGATTGAGGAAGTTTATCTAGCACTATTTTCTCCTAGTCGTATGACGTAATATCTATTTTTTTTATATGGTATAAACCAAAGCTTAAATTTGTCCGCAGAGGCATTGCTGCTGCGGATTTTAGAAAATACGCAAAATTTAAAATTTCGCGCGATTATCGGATAATCTATGCCACCGCTAAAGAGCGGATTGCATCTTAAAATTCTAGCCGTTACAGCGCAGAGCGCGCCAAAGACGCCGTTAAACTTAAACTCATAAAGCGCGTATTCCGAACAGCTCGGATAATAACGGCAACAGCGCGGTAGCAAAGGCGAAATAAATTTTCGATAAAACCCGATTGCGGCTATAAAAAATCTCTTCATTTTACTGCGCCGATCTTTTTAAACGCCCATTTTAAATTTCGCTCAATGTCTTCAAAGCTCATATCTATAATCCGCTTTTTTGCGATTAATATAAAAATTCCGCTAACAATGGCGTCTTTTTGATTATAAAACGCTGCGCGCAGGCGTCTTTTAGCGTAATTTCGCGTAACTGAATTGCCTATTTTTTTACTGGCGACTGCGCTAAATTTACGCTGCTCGCTAGCCAAAAAATACACAACAGCGCATTCGCAATGCCACTTTGCCGCACTTTTATAAACCTCCGAAAAAACCTTGCTATCGCTTATCGCAGCGAATTCGCCTACGCAGCCAATCTTCTTCTGCCTTTAGCGCGTCTTGCACTTAAAACTCTGCGGCCGTTTTTTGTTTTCATG
>NZ_CALEDC010000342.1 GCF_937949835.1 uncultured Campylobacter sp. | reverse complement strand
CCTTGAAATATCATAGCGATAAAATTTTAAAATTTTATCGCTGCATCGCTTTAAAAATCTTGCTTGAAATTTTAATTATGAAGCGTAAAATTTTTCATTTCTGCCGCGGTGCTGCGTTTTTCTATAAAAATTTTGCTCTTTTGCTGTGACGATGTATTTTCGTCGTAGAATTTCGCGCCTTTTTTGACGCGGCATTCTTAACGCGCAATCCTCATTATTTTGCTTGTTAAATTTAAGTTATAAATCCAGCGACGTAAATGCACGGCATAAAGGCTCTTATCGCTGGCGCCACTTTGAAGCGAAATGAGATAAATTCTACGTGGCGCAAAAGGCGTCCGATTAGGCCTTGGGGCGTCCTTGCATACTGCGCAAAAGTGCGATCTCCTCCACCCAGAGGCTATCGTCGATCGTTTCTAAAATCAGCGGGATCTCGTCGATGTTCGGGTCGTTCATGATGTTTTCAAACGCTGCGAGCCCCAAAAATCCGCGTCCGAGGCTCTCGTGCCGATCCTTACGCACGCCAAGCTCGTTTTTCGTGTCGTTTAGGTGCATGCCGCTTAAAAATTTATAGCCGATCGCGCGGTCAAACTCGCTCATCGTGCGCTCATAGGCCTGTGGGCTACGCAGATCGTATCCTGCGGCGAACGCGTGACAGGTATCGATGCAGACGCCGATGCGATCTTTGTTTGAAATTTTATCGATCACGTAAGCGAGCTGAGCGAAATCATAGCCGAGATTGGAGCCCTGGCCGGCGGTATTTTCGAGCACGAGCTTGACGCCTGCGGTGTTTGCGATGGCGAAATTTAGCGACTCTGCGATATTATCCAGGCACTGCTGAACTGAAATTTCATTTAGATGCGAGCCCGGATGAAAGTTCAAAAGCCTAAGCCCGAGCGCTTCGCAGCGGCGGATCTCGCCTATGAAGGCGTTTAGGGACTTCTCGCGCTCCGCCTCGCGCGGATGGCCCAAATTTATGAGGTAGCTGTCGTGCACCAAGACATGTTCCGCGCGGATGCCGCTTTGCTTCAGCGCGTCCTTAAACGCGATGGTCTCCTCCGCGCTAAGCGGCGGCGCGTCCCATCTGCGCTGATTTTTGACAAACATCGCAAACGCGTCCGCCCCGATCCTTGCGGCGTTTAACGGCGCGTTAAAAACCCCGCCGCTAGCGCTTACGTGCGCTCCGATCCGCTTCATTCTACCTCCTAAATTTTATTTTACGCCGCGCGCGACAAATTTTATTAACTCTGGCCGCGCGCGGATTTTTTAAATTTAAATGCGCGCTTTTTCTTTCGCATATACGCACTGCTTGGTAAATTTCACCGCGAAGAGCCGGCGCAGAGCGCCAATAAAACCGCGCCGTTTGCAAAGCTTAGGCGGCTACCCCGCCGAGTAATGGATTTTGACCGCTCGCGCCGTTGTTTTGGGCGGCTGCTAGAGAGCATTATTCTCGTGCGCTTACAAGGCACCTCGCCGCGCGAGATTTTATTCGTTCGCGATTTGCTCGCGCCGCCCGCGGAATCGCATCTCACGTGCTACAAACATTGCTCGCGGCTAGCGTAAAATTTTACTGCAGCTCGCGGATTTTGATCTTTACGCCGCGCTTTGCATCGGCGAAGATTATGGATCTTCCGCCACCGTCCTTGTCGCGACAAACTTTATAATCGATAGAGCCATCTTGCAGGCTTTGAGCGAGGCAACGGCGCTCGCCTGCGTCGCTGCCGCCAAAGATCGGCTTGCCGTCTAGGATTTGGCCGAGAAGCCCGCGGTAGTGCTCGGCGCCGAAGAATTTTTTATTGAAAACGAGCTCGTCGTCGCACGCGCCGTTCATGCAAATTTTATCGCCTTTTAAAACCAGGCTCAGCACGCTGATGCCGCTTGCGTAAATTTGAACCTCGGTTTGATTTTTAAATTTACGCATAAAGCCCGCGTCGCTGGTGCGAGTAAGCGGCGAAATGACGGTGAAATTTACAGCTTGCGTAGAAGCGGGCTTGAGTGCAGTGGTAGCGCAGCCTGCGAGCAGAAGCGAAAGTGCAAGCGGCGCCAGAAAAGAGCATTTCATAAATAATCCTTAATTTAAGTTGGGTTTAAGTGCGTCTTGAGTAGAATACCGCCTTTAATCTTAATACCAGATTAAGTGGCCCCTTCGTCTAACGGTTAGGACATCGCCCTTTCACGGCGGTAAAACGAGTTCGAATCTCGTAGGGGTCGCCACTTCTAGCTTAAAAATTTTTTGACGCAAATCTTAGCTTTATAAAATTCTAAAATTTTATCTAACTGCTAAATTTCAAAATTATGCGCTTTTGCTGCTTCCTGCGCTATAAAATTCCAAGAAATTCTATCTGATAGTTTTAAAATTTAGCCCCGTTGAATTTACGTAATAAATTTTATGCGGACATATGAAACTTAATGAAATAAAACTTGCAAATTTAGCTCTTTCTAAAAAAAATTCGCTAAATTTATTGAATGCAAAATTTTAAAGAATACGTAAATGAAATTCTAAAAAATCATCCTGGCGAGCGCGTCACGAGCTTTAGTTTCGAGGGCGAGAAATACTGGCTCAAGCAGCCGGAGTTGCGCATCCGCGGCGGATTGCTTACGAAAATATTCAAAGCAAATCCGAAAGCCGCTTTCGATTACGAAGCGCTAAAATGCGAGAGCCTGTACGCAGCCGGCGCGCCTGTGCCGCAGCCGGTGCTGCGAGACGAGAGCTTTTTCGTACTCAAAGACGGCGGCACGCCGGTGGATGAGGTGCTAAAAAGCTCGGATGAGGCGGCTTGCGTGGCGCTCATTGAGGGCTACGCTGCGGCGTTAGCACAGCTACATTCGCGCGGCTTCATACACGGCAGACCCGCGCTGCGCGACGTTTTAGTAAAAAATGGCGAGATGAAATTTATAGATTTTGAAAATCGCAGCGAGCGCGGTGATCTGCAAAAAGCCAAAATACGAGATTTTTTACTGTTTATCTATGATCTGTGTCGTGAAGGTCTGAGCGAAGGCTTGGTGCGCGCAGGCATTCGCACCTACGTCTCAAACGGCGGGCAGGGCGTAGTACAAAGTGCGTGGGCTACGGTACTTACGCTGCGTCCGATATATTTTGTCGCTAGGCTTTTGCCGCAAAAATTTAAAGATCTAAACGCGCTCGTGCGCACGTTTGAGCTCTGCCTAAAAATAATAAAGGAAAACGATGGTCAAACAAAGTAAATTTGCTAAATTTAAGCTGGTGATTATACTCGCCTATATGTCCGCTCTGGCGCCCTTGTCTACCGATATGTATCTGCCCGCGCTGGAAAAGGTAAAGGCGAGCTTTGCTACGAGCGAGTTTTACGCTCAGCTATCGGTCGCGAGCTTTTTCATCGCATTTGCGCTAGGACAGCTCGTTTATGGACCGCTAAGCGATAAATTCGGTCGTAAAAAGCCGTTATACGCGGGTATTTTGCTTTTCATATGTGCGTCGCTTGCTTGTGTGAGCTTTGATAGCGTTTATGCGTTTATATTTTTTAGATTTTTGCAAGCTTTGGGCGGGTGCGCGGGAGTGGTACTTGCGCGAGCCGTAATTAATGATAAATTTGAGCTTCACGAGGCTGCGGCAATGTTTGCGCTGATGATGGTCGTGGGTTCGCTAGCGCCGATGCTAGCACCAACTCTAGGTGGATTTGTGCTAGATTTTTTCTCGTGGCAAGCGATTTTTGCGATTTTGTTCGCGCTTGGAATTTTACTTTTTGCATTTATATTTTTTGGACTCGACGAGAGTGCGCAGATAGATGGGACTGCTACACTTAGCGTAAAAGGCGTGCTTGGCGAATACGGCATAATTTTGCGAAATAAAGAATTTATGCGCTATACGCTAGGATTTGCGGTTGCGATGAGCGCGCTTTTTGCTTATATCACGGGCTCTAGCTTTATATTTTTGGGCTATTATGGGCTGGGCGAGCATGCCTTTGGCGTAATATTTGGCATCAACGCTCTTGGAATGACCCTCGTTTCGGCACTAAATGCCAAACTCGTGCAAAATCGCGAACCCACAGCTTTATTAAATTTCGGCCTAATCGCGATGCTTGCGACGAGCCTAATTTTGCTCGCATGCTCTATGCTTGACCTTCCTTTCATCTGCTTTGAGGCTTCGCTTTTCGTATTGCTTTCGTCTCTTGGCTTTGTTGCGCCTAACGCCACGACGCTTGCGATGGCGCTGTATAAGGACGGCAATTCGGGCGCAGCTTCGGCGGTGCTCGGAACTGCGCAATTTGCTATCGCTGGGGCTATTTCGTTTATCGTGGGTGCAGTGGGAGCGAATAAGCCGTTTTTGCTCGCAAGTGTGATGGCGATTTGTGCTCTTTGCGCAAACGCCGTGTATTTTTTATTGCGAGAAAAGAATCAAAAATTTTAATTTTAATATTTTTTAAATTTATCGTTAAGGATTGATTAGCTAAAATTAGCTCTCGTTCTTTCAGTGTAAGAAAGACAATTCGGTAAAAAAGGAAACAAGCCAATGAGCGATATTATCGCATATAAACTTAACGGTGAAATTTACGATACTCAAAGTATCGGCGAGCGCGCAAGCGAGGCGCAGCCGATATATTTCGATAACTCCGAGGACGCGCTTAAAATTCTGCGCCACTCCTGTGCTCACCTTTTGGCGCAGGCGGTGCGCGAGCTCTACCCGAGCGCTAAATTTTTCGTGGGACCCGCGATCGAGGATGGGTTTTACTATGATATGCGCGTCAGCAAAAGTGGCGGCGAGAAGCTTGGCGAAGAGGATTTAAAAGCGATCGAAAAAAAGATGCGCGCGCTTGCCGAGGCAAATTTAGAGATTAAAAAGATAGCCTCCACCAAAGAGGCGGTCGCAAAAAAATATGCAAACGACGATCTTAAGCAGGAGGTTTTAAAGCGCATCCCCGAAGGCCCCGTAAGCCTATACGCGCAGGGAGAGTTTGAGGACATCTGCCGCGGCCCGCACGTGCAAAATACGAAATTTTTGAAAAATTTCGCCCTTACGCGCATCGCGGGAGCGTATCTCGGCGGCGACGAGAAGCGCGAGATGCTAACTCGCATCTACGGCGTCGTATTTGCCGATAAAGATAGCCTTAAAAAACACCTTACGATGCTAGAAGAAGCCAAGAAGCGCGACCACCGAAAGCTCGGAGCCGAGATGAAATTTTTCACCTTCGACGAGCAGATCGGCGCGGGACTTCCGATCTGGCTTCCTGCGGGCACGAGGATGCGCATAAAGCTCGAGGAGCACCTTTATAGGCAGCTTCGCAAGCGAGGCTACGAGCCGGTGCGCGGCCCTGAAATTTTAAAATCCGACGCGTGGAAGATCAGCGGGCACTACAGCAACTACAAAGAAAATATGTATTTTACGACGATCGAGGAGCAAGAATACGGTATCAAGCCGATGAACTGCGTCGGTCACATCAAGGTTTATCAAAGCGAAATCCGCTCATATCGCGATCTGCCGCTTAAATTTTGCGAGTACGGCGTCGTGCACCGCCACGAAAAAAGCGGCGTCTTGCACGGACTTTTCCGCGTGCGCGAGTTTACGCAGGACGACGCGCATCTGTTTGTGATGCCGAGCCAGATCAAAGAAAACGTCTATGAAATTTTAGATTTCGTTGAACTCTTGATGAAGGCTTTCGGTTTTGAGTACGAGCTTGAAATTTCGACTAAACCGCAAAAGGCGGTCGGCGACGACGAGGTTTGGGATATCGCGACGAAGGCCTTAAAAGACGCGCTTGACGAAAAGGGCTTAAAGTACGGCCTAGACGAGGGCGGCGGCGCATTCTACGGGCCTAAGATCGACATCAAAATCACCGACGCGCTCGGTCGAAAATGGCAGTGCGGCACGGTGCAGGTCGATTTTAACCTGCCTGCGCGCTTCGAGCTTGGCTACATCGACGAAAATAATGAAAAAAAGCAGCCCGTGATGCTGCATCGCGCGATTTTGGGAAGCTTCGAGCGCTTCGTGGGGATTTTGCTCGAGCACACCGCGGGCGAGCTTCCGTTTTGGATCTGTCCTACGCAGGTATCGATCGTGCCGATCGGCGAGGCGCACGCAGACTACGCGAAAGAAATTTTAAATTTGCTGCGCGCGGCGGACATAGACGGCGAAATTTTAGATAAAAACGAGACGTTAAATAAACGAATCAGAACGGCTGAAAAGCAGAAGGTGCCGCTCATCATCGTCCTAGGCGATAATGAAGTTTCGGCTCGCAGCGTGGCTCTGCGCGATCGCAGGGCGCGCGAACAGCGAAATTTAGGACTGGATGAGTTTTTAAATTTCGTAAAAGCTAAATTAAACGAGGTGAATTTTTGAGCAGAGGCAAAGAGGTTTTTCTAAACGAGGACATTCCGGCTAGCGAAGTCAGGTGCATAGGCGACAACGGCGAGGTTTACGGCATAATTTCAAAGGCGCAGGCGCTGCAAATCGCCGAGCGAGAGGGTGTGGATCTGGTTTTGATAGCGCCCGATGCAAAGCCGCCCGTTTGCAAGGTCATGAACTACAGCAAATTTCGCTATCAGCAGGAAAAAAAGCTCAAAGAGGCGAAAAAAAAGCAAAAAATCATCGAGGTCAAAGAGATCAAGCTGTCCGCCAAAATCGCTCAAAACGACATTAATTACAAAGTAAAACACGCGAAAGAATTCCTTAGTAGCGGCAAACACGTCAAGCTTCGCGTATTTTTAAAAGGGCGCGAGATGTCAAGCCCGGAAATCGGCGTAAATTTGCTCAATAAAATTTGGGATGAATTTTTCGCAGAAGTTGCCGATCGCGATAAGGCGCCTGCGCTGGAGGGTCGCTACGTAAATATGCTGATCACGCCGAAAAAAGTTTAGTGTATTTGCGCGGAATAAGTACAAAATAATTTGATACTATTAAGTGCATGCGGCGCTATATAGTATTAAGTAATTTGTACGTAGTTATTTTTACTTGAAACTTTCTTGATGAAATGCTAGTAAACTGATAAGTCAACAATTATGATGGCTATTTTGTAGCATAATAACCATCATAATAAAATTTGGGATAGCAAGGAGATAAATATATGAAAGTTTTAATACTAGCGGGAGGTTTCGGTACTAGGCTTGCCGAAGAGACGAGCATTAGGCCAAAGCCAATGGTAGAGATCGGCGAAAAACCGATTTTATGGCATATTATGAAAATTTATAGTTTGTACGGATTTAACGAATTCGTCATTCTGCTTGGCTATAAAGGCTACTATATCAAAGAATATTTTGCTAATTATTTTTTGCATCAAAGCGATATGACTATAGATTTGAAAAATGGCAAAATGGAAGTTTTAACCAATTTTAGCGAGCCTTGGAGCGTTACGCTGTTAAATACCGGACTAAACACTATGACTGGCGGTCGTATTAAGCGGGCTAAGAGCATAGTGGGAGACGAACCATTTTTGCTTACTTATGGAGATGGTGTTAGTGATATAGATATCCACGAGCTTGTAAAATTTCATAAATCTCACGGCAAAGCGCTTACGATGACTTCCGTTCAACCGGAAGGTCGTTTTGGGGCACTAAATATAGATGACGAAAGTCGCGTGCATGAGTTTAAGGAAAAACCAAAAGGAGACGGCAATTGGATTAATGCCGGTTTCTTTGTATGCGAGCCTAAGGTTTTTGACTATATTACGAATGGAGATGCGACGATATTTGAGCAAGAGCCGCTTATGAATTTAGCACACGACGGTGAAATTTTAGCGTATAAACATAACGGCTTTTGGAAACCGATGGATACGCTTAGAGATAAGCTTGAGTTAAACAAAATTTGGGATAGCGGCAACGCTCCGTGGAAAAAGTGGTAGCAATGCAAGATATGCAGGATCTATACTCCGGAATTTATAAGGGCAAAACAGTTTTGCTTACCGGGCATACCGGTTTTAAGGGCTCATGGCTTAGTCTATGGCTGGAGCGCTTGGGCGCGAAAGTGATAGGGTATTCGCTTCCGGCGCCTACAGAGCCAAATCATATAGGACTTTTAAATTTAAATATCGTCCAGGTGATCGCTGACATACGAGATCTTGCTAAATTAAACGAAGTCTTTGCAGCTTATAAACCAGACATCGTATTTCACTTTGCCGCTCAGGCACTCGTACGCCCATCTTATGCCGATCCGATAACAACCTACGAAACCAATGTCATCGGCACATTAAAAGTCCTTGAAGCTTGCAGAAAAGCAGGCGTTCGCGCGATCGTAAATATCACCAGCGACAAGGCTTATGAAAATAAAGAATGGGTTTGGGGATATCGCGAGAGCGATCCTATGGGCGGATATGATCCATATAGCTCGTCGAAAGGCTGCGCGGATATTCTGGCTAGTTCATATCGAAACTCCTTTTTTAATGAAAAAGATTACGGCACAAAGCATCAAACGCTGCTTGCCACGTGTCGCGCAGGTAATGTCATAGGCGGTGGAGACTGGGCGCAAGACAGATTGATTTGCGATGTTATGCGCGCAGCAGCTAAAAATGAACCGGTAACGATCCGCAACCCGCATGCGACGCGCCCTTGGCAACACGTGCTCGAGCCGCTTGGCGGATATTTGCTCGTGGGGCAAAAGTTGCTTGAAGGGCGAAAGGAATTCGGCAGCGCGTGGAATTTCGGACCTAGCGACGATGGTGCGATTAGGGTGCTTGATGTACTAAAAAGCGCCAAGCGATATTGGGATAAGATAGAATTTCAAATCAATTCCGATATAAACCAGCCGCATGAGGCAAATTTATTAAAGCTTGATTGCTCTAAAGCACATGCGCTGCTTGGCTGGAAGCCCGTTTGGGGCAGCGAAACGGCATTTGAAAAAACTGTAAAATGGTATAAAAATTTCTACGAAAACGGCACAATCGATACCGAGCAAAATTTAAACGACTACGTAAAAGATATGATGCGATGATAAAAGTTAGCGATTTTATAGCAAAATTTATAGCCGAGCATAAAGATACTGCAAAGACCGTATTTATGGTCTCGGGTGGCGGCAATATGCACCTGATAGATTCGCTTGGCAAAAATGAAAATTTAGAGTATGTCTGTAACCATCACGAACAGGCTTGCGCGATAGCCGCAGAGGGATATGCGCGCGTCTCAAATAAGATCGGTATCGTGTATGTTACCACGGGTCCCGGCGGGACGAACGCGATTACCGGCGTTTACGGTGCTTGGGTGGATTCTATCCCTATGATGATCATATCGGGACAGGTGAAATTTCAAACAACCATTGCTTCGCAACCCGAGCTAAATTTACGTCAGCTTGGCGATCAAGAGGTTAATATCGTTGACATCGTAAGGCCTATCACAAAATACGCCGTAATGATAACGGATAAAAATAGCATAAAATTTCATCTGCAAAAAGCTGTTTATGAGGCTAAACACGGCAGACCGGGGCCCGTATGGCTGGATGTGCCGCTAGACATACAAGGCGCGATGGTGGACGAAGCGGATTTGGTAGAATTTAAAATTCCAGAAGAGCCGAAATTCGACACAAAAATCCCGCAGGTTCTAGATGCGTTAAAGGTTGCGAAGCGTCCCGTAATTATTG
>NZ_CALEDC010000341.1 GCF_937949835.1 uncultured Campylobacter sp. | reverse complement strand
TAAGCTAGCAGGGAGCTTGGGTGCGGCAGAGCCTAAACGTTTTTAATCCCCAACGGAGCAAATTTACGCTTCCGCCTTGCGCCAAATGCAAAAATCTGATGCGTTTGTTTCAAACTCCAACGGATTTTGTAAAAAGATGACGACGGCGCTTCGACGTCATCCGAGCCGCCTTTGTGCGCATTTTGATTAAAATTTCTTGTGCGCGGAAACTCTGCTTAAAACGAGCTTGCATCAAATTTTACGTAAGTTTTGACGCTAAATTTGACCCAAAATCCGCTCGCAAATTTCGCGCGGATCGGCGCTTTGATAGATCGGACGACCTACCACGATAAAATCAGCCCCCGCCTCGCGCGCGATGCCCAGATCCGCTACTCGCTTTTGATCTGCTGCGCTCTCGCCAAACGGCCTTACGCCCGGGCAGAGCGTGATAAAATTTGTGCTCGTTGCGTCCTTGATTAGGCGGCTCTCGAACGCCGAGCAGACCATGCCGTCAAGCCCCGCTTCATAGCTCATCACACTAAATTTGCGCACGGCATCGCCTAAATTTTGCTCGTAAACCGTGCTAAATTCCGCCTGATCAAAGCTCGTTAGCGCAGAGACCGCAAGCACCAACGGGCGCGAATTAAGCTTATCCAGTCGCTCCATCACCGTAGCCATCGCGCGCTTGCCGCTGCTTGCATGCACGTTTATCATATCGACGCCGAGCTTAGCGATCTCCTCGGCGGCGTCAGCCATCGTGTTTGGGATGTCGTAGAGCTTTAGATCGAGAAAAATTTTAAAATTTCCGAGCCTTTTTAGCTCCTCTATAAATCCCGCCCCGTCGCGCAAATAGGCTCGCAAGCCCACTTTGAGCCAAATTTTATCCGAAAAGTCCGCCAGCTGCTCCGCTAGCTGCAAGCACTGCTGCTTCGAGCCCAGATCAAGCGCGACGCAGAGCTTCACTGCTTATCCTTGCCGTGAGCCGCGCCTTTGCTGCCCGCAGGTCTTTTTGAGAGAGCGCCTCTGCCGCCCGCAGATTTTTTCGGCGCGGTAGAGATTTTGCGCCCCGTGCTACTTTTGGGCGCAGTATTTTTACCAGCAGCGCCCTTTTTCGGTGCCGTGCTTTTGCCGGCTCTGAAATTTCTATCCGCGCTCTCTTTTTTCGGCGCGGCGTCTTTGCCTCGTTTGCCTGTCTTAAAATTTTTACCTCGCTCGCCCGTTTTGAATTTTTTACCCGTTTTCTCCGTCTTAAATTTATCTCCGGCCTTAAAATTTCCCTCCGTTTTAAATTTTTTGCTCGCAGTGGATTTTTTGGCGGGCGCACTGCGAGTTTTTAAATTAGCGGACTTTTTAGATGGCCTGCTTCTGCTTGCCGTAGAATTTTTCGGCGTACCGCTCCGCTTTGCCTTAGTAAAATTTTTCGTCTCGCCGTCCGCGCCTGCGGGGATGAAATTTTTCGCCGCAACGTTGCTGTCTGAAATAGCGGAGTTTTTTGCCGCAGCAGGCTTAGAATTTTCGCTTGTTGCCGTGGATAGCTCGGAATTTACGCCTTCCGCCGTATTCGGCTTGGAAATTTTATCCACCGCGATGTTTACGGGGCTATCTTTTAGCGCGTCCAGCACGCCGTTTATAAATCTTGGCGAGATGCCAAGCTCCTTGGCGGAGTTGATCGCTTCGTTGATGACGATGCCCGCGTCCGTGTCCGTAAAGCGCAACTCATACGCCCCGAGCCGCAGTATCGCGCGCTCCAGAGCCGAAATTTCGGCAAGCTTGAATTCCTTTAAATTTTCATCTATCAGCGCATCGACCGCGGCGAGATTTTCGCTAGCACCGCGCAGAAGCGCTAGCGTCCAGTTGCGCTGCTCGTTGCGAATGCGCTTTTCCTCCAGATATTCATCCGCAAAGTCCTCGCTGCCGCCGTTCATATCCCGGGAGTAAAGCAGCGAGATCGCAGCGAGCCTGGCTTGGTGTCTGGTGGCCATTTTACGCCTTTATGTTGCGAAATAGACTTAGAAGCTCGATCGCGCTGCTCATCGCTTCAAAGCCCTTATTGCCTGCCTTTGCACCTGCTCGCTCGATCGCTTGCTCGATATTATCGGTAGTCAGTACGCCGAAAGTCACGGGTGCGCCGTATTTTAGCATGGTGTTTGCGATGCCCTTGCTTACCTCGGCGCTTACGTAGTCAAAATGCGGAGTAGAGCCACGGATAACCGCGCCTAGGCAGACGACGGCGTCGTAGAGTTTGGAAGCTAGCGCCTTTTCAAGCGCGAGCGGGATCTCAAAAGCGCCAGGAACAAGCATCAGGCTTAAATTTTCCTCCTTGCCGCCGTGGCGCAAAAACGCATCGTGCGCCCCTTCGACTAGGCGATCTGTGATGATGTGGTTGAAGCGGGCATTGATGATTAGAATTTTTTCGCTGCCCTTAAGAGCAAGCGAGCCTTCGATGATTTTCATGGTTTTCCTTTGCGTTAAATTTAGCGCTAAGCTTAGCTAAATTCGCCAAAATTCTAAATTAATTTAAACATCACGGCACTTGAAATTATGAGAAATAAGAGGGTGCTTTGCGCGCAGAAATTTTCTCGCGGTGGATGAATACGCCTAGAATCACAGCACCGATCGTGCCGATACCTGTGCATAAGCTTAGCGTGAATATGAAAAATATGCGAAGCAGGTTAATCTCCGAGTCCTCTTTTAGCGCGACGATCGTTTCAAGCAAGACGATAAAAAGTGCGTCGAGCCCCGTGTATAGGACGTATGCGAGTACCGCGCCGATGTATTTTAAAGCAAGCATAAATATAAAAAAGCTCGCAATTACGCAGGTGACGGTCAGTAGCCAATCGTGCGTACTAGAAGCGTGCTTAAGTCCGTAAGCCTAGCCGCACTCAAAAAGCGCTCCGATGAGTACAGAAGCAAAGCCTTTGGTCTTCATAAACCGCCTAAATTTTAAATTTAAAGCGAGATTATATTAGGAGCGAGCTTAGATTAAAATTCATCTTAAAATTAATCCTAAATAATAAATTTTATTATTCGTTTAGAAATTTTAGGCTATAATCGCTTCAAAATTCATTTCAAGGAGAGAAAGATGTTTAAACTTAGAGAGTTGCCGTTCGATGCGGCGCACAACGCGGTCGTAAGCAAGCAAACCTGTGATTATCACCACGGCAAGCACCACGCGACCTATGTGGCAAATTTAAATAAACTTACCGAATCGGGCGAGTTTGCGGGCAAGGGGCTTTACGAGATCGTAACGGCTGCTAGCGGCGGGCTTTTTAACAACGCTGCGCAGGTTTACAACCACGATTTTTACTGGGATTGCATCGCAAAACCTAGCGAGGCTTCTGCGGAGCTAAAATCGACGCTAGCAGAAAATTTCTCGGATTTTAAAAGCGAGTTTTTGGCTGCCGCTACGGCGCATTTCGGCTCGGGCTGGGTGTGGCTCGCTTACGATCCGAAATCGGGCAAGCTTTGCATCAAAGCGACTCAAAACGCCGCTACGCCGGTGACCGAAGGGCTCGTGCCGCTTCTAGTCGTGGACGTTTGGGAACACGCGTACTACATCGATGAGCACAATGCGCGCCCGAAATATTTGGAGAAATTCTACGCGGGCATCAACTGGGAGTTCGTCTCAAGCGCCTACGAATGGGCGAAAAAAGAGGGTCTCGGCTCGGTGAAATTTTATATGGACGAGCTTCACGGCAGAGATTAAATTTTAAAATTTAAGCGGACGCGGCGCGAACGGATGCGGTGATGCTTCACAAAGCCAAAACCGCTTAAACGCGACGTCCGTTCGCTTGCGGATAAGAATCATCGCCCGCAAATCGTTTAGACGCACCGCAAGCGACCCTAGACGATAATCGCCGTGGCGCTTGCTGTACGCGATCGATCGCTTAAAATTTTAATTCAAAGCTAGCGGCTAAATTTTAAAGGCTTTCTTGAGATTTAGCCGCAGCAATACCGCTTTTCAATCTATCTTTTAAATTTAAAATTTCATCAAAACCCGGGCGCTAAGTCCAATCAAAATTTTAGCCCAAAATCATCCACAGCCCGATCGCGCACATCAGCACCGAGCAGAAAATTTCGAGGTATTTTAGATGGGTTTTCAGCAGATTTTTTAGCACCGCTCCGCCCAGCGCGTAGATGCTAAGGCAGATGCTTTCGCTCACGCACAAGATCGCCACGAGAGCGAAGGTGCGCGCGCCGAAAAGATTGTCCGCGTCCAAAAATGGCGGAAAGAGCGCGGTGAAAAATATCCACGCCTTGGGGTTTGAGACCGCGACTACGAGGCCTTGGAGGAAGATATTTTCGCTGCGCTTCTGTTTTTGCAGCTTAAAATTTCCGCGCGCTAAAAAGGTCGCGACGCCCAGATAGAAAATATACGCGCCGCCTAAAATTTTAATCGCGCTAAGCGCCGCAGGGTGCGCAAGCAGAATGCCCGCGACGCCGAATATGCACGCAAGCGCCACGGCTGCGACGCCTAGCACCTGCGCGAGCAACGCGGGCAGCGCCCTAAGATAGCCGCGCGCGATGCCGAGATTTAGCGCGTAGGTCATGTTGATGCCCGGCATCAGCGATATCGGGAAGATCGTAAGGAAAAACAGAAGCATTGAAAACCCCTAAATTGCGGCTAAATTTTAAATTTTATCTATCGCGATACGGCGCCGCTGCGATAGATTTTAAAATTCTAAAATTTAACGCGCTGCGCTGAGGCGAATAAAATTTTAAAATTCCGCCGCGCCGCACCCAAACTTTTCTTGGGGCGGGAAGGGGGCTTGAATTGCGAGGTCGCTCCCCTTCCCGCCCCAAACCCCACCTAACCCCCGACGACGCTTTACAAGGGGCAGGCTACGCCTGCGCTGAATTTATATTATAACTGCGGTGCAGTGTCTCGCACCTAGTCGCAAGACCGCCGTACCGCAAGTTTCAATACAATGTGTCGCACCGAGTAAAAACTTACGCCGCAGTGCATGTAACGGAGCAGATGAAATTTTAAAATTCTATCGCACCGCCGCGGACAAATTTAAAATTTAAAACTCTCGCGGCTTTAAATTTAGCCGAAAATCCCGTATCCGAAGATCACCGCGATGATGAGCGGCAGGATAAATTTGACGTATAAAAACCAAACTCCTGCGAGTCTTGCACCCAGATCGCCTTCGTTTGTAACCTCGTAGATCGCGTCCTTTTTTAGCACCCAGCCCACGTAGATGCAGCATAGAAGCGCCGTTAGCACGAAAAATACGTTCGCGCTTACGAAGTCGAAGGCGTCGAAAACCGAGCGCCCCAGAATTTTAACGTCCGCAAGCACGCTGCTTGAGAGTATGCAGGGCAGGTTGCCGAGCACGAAGACGCCGCCGAGCGTTAAATTTACCGCCTTTAACGTTGAAAAGCCGAAGCGCTCCTCGACGAAATTTATGATGACCTGATAGATCGTGATCGACGTCGTAAGCGCGGCGATAAGCAAAATCGAGAGAAAGACCACCGCGACGGCGTTGCCGAACGGCATGTGCGAAAACGCGATCGGCAGGCTCTTAAAAACCAGCGACGAGCCGCTGCTCGGCTCAAGCCCCGCGCTAAAGAGCGACGGAAAGATCATAAAGCCCGCAAGCACGGCGATGAGGGTGTTTACGACCGCGGTGATGGTGGCCGTTTGCATCAACTTCTCGTCTTTGTTGAGGAAGCTAGATAGCGTGATCATCACGCCGAAACCGAGCGAGAGCGCGAAAAAGACCTGACCCAAAACGTCGATCAAAAGCTTGGGCGTAATCTTGGCAAAATCGACGCCGAGATAAAATTTCACGCCTTCCTTTGCGCCCTCAAGCGTTAAATTTGTAAGGATCACCGCGATGAAGCACAAAAATAGCGCGGGCATTAGAAATTTTACGAATTTTTCGATCCCCTCGATGATGCCGTTTTTCAAAATGTACCAGTTGATCGCTATGAAAACGAGCGTGTAAGTTCCGACGCCAAGCGGGCTGTTTTCGATATGATCTGCGTAGAATTTCTGCGTAAATGCGGGATCTGTGATCCGCGCGGAGAGGTCGAAGTTGCCGCTTACGATGTTTACGATGTAGGTTAGCACCCAGCCGCCGAGGACCATATAATAGGCTAAAATTCCAAACGCGCCGATTACGCCCATGATGCCTACGATCTTCCATGCGGGCTTTATGCGTGAGCCGTCCTTTTTAGGCGCTGCGAAGGCATCGACGCAGTTTCTTAGCGCGCGACGTCCGATGACGTTTTCTACTAAGATCATCGGGATTCCAAGCACGATCATCGCGATGCAAAATATGAGCACATAGGCGCCGCCGCCGTTTTGCCCGACTAAATATGGAAATCGCCACGTACAACCAAAGCCTATCGTGGCGCCCGCGACGGTTAAGATATATGTGAGCTTGCTGCTCCAGGTCTGTCTCGGCACGCTCCCTCCTTAAAATTGCTCTTTTTTGAGTTTGTCGAGGAAGTCCTCGATATTGTATTTGGCGCGGTAAGCCTCGCTGATGAGATGGACTATGATGTCGCCGAGATCGACGACACTCCACTCATCGCCGCTTTCGATAGCCAAAAACTCCTCGCCGAGCGGCTTTAGCACGCTTTTTAGCTCCTCGATAAGCGAGGCTGCGTGGCGGGAGGTTAGCGTAGTGGCTATTACTACGAGTTTTGCGATGTATTCGCGCTCACTCATATCGATGATCTGGACATCTTCGGCTTTCTTTTCGTTTAAAATTTCGGCGATCCGCTCCGCCCTTTGCTTTGGATCTTGCATATCTTTCCTTTTATAAAATTTTATGACCTCTGCTGCGATCTTGGGCGGGATTTCGCCTTTGAAATCTCGCCTAAAACCGCTTGAGCTCGTATCTACGGTAATCTCGATGCGCTTTAGAGCCGCCCACTGCCGCGGGATCTCGTAGCCTGGCCTCGTAAGCACCGCAAACTCCGCTAATTTCTGCAACTCGCCAAAATCGCGCCATTTATGAAGCTCGGCTAGGTTATCGGCACCCACGACGATGTAGAGTTTTGAGATTGTATCCGTGTCGCCTGTGCTACCTATGCAATTTACTGCGTTGCCTGCGCTATGCGCGTCGTTCGTATCATTTATGTCGCTCGCATCGCTTGCGTCATGCATGTCATTTGGGCCATTCATGCAATTTACGCCGCCTGTGTCACCTGCACTATTTGCGTCATTCACATCACCTGTATCGGCAATGCAATTTGCATTGCCGCTTGAAATTTCGCTTGTGCTTGGAATTTTGTCCGCGTTTGAAATTTTGCTCACATCGTTTGCGCTACCCGCCTTATTTCTACCGTCGGCCGAAATCTCACCCGCCTTGCTTTGCAAAATTCCGTTCATTTCGCTTTTGCTACCAACCAAAATTTGATCCGCCATTCCGCCTTGCAGAGCTTCGTTTTTTGCGTTAGCGGGAATGCTCGTCCTGCCCGCACTATCGGCGGAGCAGGTGTCGCTGCTTAGAATTTTACCTATATCGCACGACAAAGCCCCGTCCGTCTTCTCGGGTAAAATTTCGTCTGCACTGTCCGAAATATAAGCACAGGCAGAAATTTTATTCGCAATATTTGCGCCGTTAGGTAGAGCCCTATCCGTTACGGCTGCCGGGGTTTCGCTCGCCGAGGCTGCCGTCTCCGCCGCGATTTTGTCGTGTATGCCGTATTTTTCTAGTAGAAATTTCACGCTTTGTATCGTGGGTACCGGCACGTTTTGCGAAATTTCATAATCGCTCACCTCCACGTGCGGGGCGTCGCTCCACAGCGCGCGGCACCATCTAAGCCGCAGCTGCGGCGGCGCCGAAAAGCTCTTTTTAAACGGGTT
>NZ_CALEDC010000340.1 GCF_937949835.1 uncultured Campylobacter sp. | reverse complement strand
AGCAAAGCTTCATGGGAATAAACGATAAATTTGCCCTTAGCATCGCCGAAAATTTAATGCAAAACGAGATCAAAGAAAATTTGATGAAACAAGGCGTTTTAATGCGCCTACCGCAAAGCATCTACATCGACAGCAGGGCGAAATTCATCGGCGAGTGCGAACTGCAAGAAAGCGTAAGTATCGTCGGTCCTTGCGTGATCGAAAGCTCGCTCATCAAAAGCGGCTGCGTCATCGAAGATAGCATCGTAAAAAACTCCGACATCGGTCCGATGGCACATCTGCGCCCAAAATGCGAAGTTATAGGCACCCATATCGGAAATTTCGTCGAGCTTAAAAACGCGAAAGTAAACAAGATCAAGGCGGGGCATTTAAGTTATCTCGGAGATTGCGAGATCGATGAGGGCAGTAATATCGGCTGCGGCACGATTACGTGCAACTACGACGGCAAGAAAAAATACAAAACGATAATCGGCAAAAACGTCTTTATCGGCTCGGACACGCAGCTAGTAGCGCCCGTGCGGATAGCCGACGACGTCATAATCGCTGCGGGCACGACGGTTACGAGCGACGTTCCGAGCGGCGCGCTGGCGATCAGCCGAAGCAAACAAATCAACAAAGATGGATTTTTCCATAAATTTTTTAGGAGCGAAGATGAATAAGAAAAAGGTTTTACTCGCGGTTTGCGGGAGTATCAGTTTTTACAAAGCGTTTGAAATTTTATCCGCTCTGAAAAAGTCGAATTTCGACGTCTATGTCGCGCTTAGCGACGGCGTGCAGGAGTTTGTCAGCTACAAAGCTTTCGAGGCGCTGTGCGATCACCCCGTGCTTTGCAAAGCCAACGAAAACTGGCAGGCAGGCATCAACCACATCGCTTATTCCAAGGTGGATTTAGTTTTGATAGCGCCTGCGACGGCAAATACGATAAACAAGCTCGCTTGGGGCGTCTGCGACAACGTATTTTTAGAGGTGCTAAACGCGGCTTTCGCCCACGCCAAGGTAGTTATCGCACCGGCCGCAAATCCGGCGCTACTTGAAAACAACATCACAAAAAACTGCATCGATATGCTAAAAGCGAGCGTCAATGCGTATTTTGTGGATCCGATAGAAAAAACCCTAGCTTGCGGCGATACCGGCAAGGGCGGGCTAGCGAGCACCGAGGCGATAATGCAGACGCTAAAGCGCGCGCTTTACAACGATAAATTTTGGGAGGATAAAACCGTCATCATCACCGGAGGCGCGACGATCGAAAAGATCGACAGCGTGCGCGGCATTACGAATTTCTCCAGCGGTAAAACCTCCAAAGCGATTGCCGACGCGCTGTTTTATCTGGGCGCGGACGTGACGCTGATCTCTAGCAACGAATATGAAAATTTACCGTACAAGCTCGTTAAATTTGAAAGCACTATCGGGCTAAAATCGGCGCTTGACAGCACAAAATTCCCCGACGGCGCGTATTTGATAATGGCCGCTGCGGTAAGCGACTACTCGCCGAAAGTGCGCTACAAAGACAAGGTGAAAAAGGCGGAGATCGGCGAAATTTGGAATTTACGCCTGGGCGAAAACGAGGATATCTTAAGCTCCGTGCGCGGAAATATCAAAAAAGTGGGCTTTAAACTCGAAACCGACCGCGAAAACGCCGTCGGCGAGGCCAAACGCATGCTTAACGAAAAGCATCTCGACGCCGTCTGCCTAAACGTGCTGGACGACATCGTTAGGCTCGGTGGCGACGTCCTTAAGGTCACCTTTATCACGAAAAACGATCAGGTCGTAATCGACACCGCGCCGAAGGACGAAGTCGCCCTAAAAATCGCGGCTGAGCTGAAAAAAATCTGATCCGTGAATAGCCTAAATCATCTAGCCCTTGTGATGGACGGCAACGGGCGCTGGGCGAAAAAGCGCGGTCTGCTGCGCACCGGCGGGCACGAAGCGGGCGCGGAGGTCGTGGAGCAGATCTGCGAGTTTTGCATCGACGAAAGCATCGCAAACCTCACGCTCTACGCCTTTAGCACCGAAAATTGGAAGCGCCCGAAAAGCGAAGTGGAATTTTTGATGAAGTTGCTGCAAAAATTCCTAATTTCACGCCGCGAAAAATTTACCCAAAACGGGATAAAATTCTATCCGATCGGCGACATATCGGCTTTTGAGGGCGATCTGCGAAGCGAGATCGAATATCTTTCAAATTTAACGCAAAACGGACGAGCGCTAAATTTTAACCTAGCGATCAACTACGGCTCTCGCGACGAGATCGTGCGAGCGTGCGAGAGGCTGCTTGCAAGCGGCGAGCGGCTAAGCGAAGCGGGCATCGGCGCGCATCTGGATACCGCGCACAGCGGCGACGTGGATCTGCTGGTGCGCACGGGCGGCGAGCAGCG
>NZ_CALEDC010000339.1 GCF_937949835.1 uncultured Campylobacter sp. | reverse complement strand
ATACCTATACATGGGACAGCAATACGGACAAACAAGAGGATAGAAAATTTGATGTAACTCCTACAATCATCCAAACCTCAGATAAACTAAAAGCCAAGATACTAAAACACGGTACCGGCAAAATCATCGACGACGACCGCGATCTGGATGATCCTGAAACCGACGGCTCTCCTATAGTCATCGATCTAAATAACGACGGCATAAATACTCTAAGCCTGGATTATACCAGAAACTTCGATCTAGATAATAACGGCTTTGCCGAAGCTACCGGATGGGTACAAAAAGATGATGCACTATTAGCGTATGATAGAAACGGAAACGGCAAGATAGATAACGGAGGCGAGCTATTCGGAAACTATACTTTAAGCGATAATTACTATTCGCATACTAGCGGAAATACTAATGGCTTTAACGCCTTTAAAGAATTTGACACTAATAATGACGGCATAATAGATAAAAACGATAAAGACTTCGACAGGCTCCTATTATGGCAAGATAAAAACTCTAACGCCATAACTGACGAAGGAGAATTAATCAAACTAAGCGATAAGGTAAAGTCTATCGATCTAAACTATAAAGAAATTTCAACCGATAATAACGGAAATTCTATTAGGCAAACTTCTGATGCTACCTTAAATGATGGTACTAAGGTTAAGGCAGATGATGTATGGTTTAAAGTAAGTCTAAATAAAACAAAAGAGATAATAGATCAAGATAAAATTCCACTAGAAACCCAAGCTCTACCTCAAGTTATAGCCAGTGGAAATTTGAATTCTCTAAGAATGGCGGCAGGTAAGAACGAAAAGCTGGTTACTATGATAAATCTATATCTGATGCTAAGCCCGGAGGAAAGAAAGAAACATATCGATGAATTGATCTACGAATGGACTGGAGTAGGAGCAATAG
This sequence comes from uncultured Campylobacter sp., assembly GCF_937949835.1. Taxonomy (GTDB): domain Bacteria; phylum Campylobacterota; class Campylobacteria; order Campylobacterales; family Campylobacteraceae; genus Campylobacter_B. The sequence continues at coordinate 1,209 of NZ_CALEDC010000339.1, read as the reverse complement.
ATAAAAATTCAATGAGAGGCGATGTAAAAGCAAGAGATATGGCCGTATATGAAAAGATCACCGGCAAACCCTTTAATCAAAGCTGGCGGGGTGCAAATCCAGGTCCAAATGCTTCTAATAGGGTTAATGATAAAATCAATACCTTTAAACGCTATGTCTATGCGACTATAGAACTTCAAACTACATATTTCGATATGGATCTAAATTTAGATCTTATGAATCTGCGAGAAGATGGTAAATTAAGCTATAAATTTGATGCTTTAAATTCTAAGCTTATACAATTATATAAAGATGGAAAGCATAATGAAATTATCAAATTAATGAGTATCGTTCGAGATGCTAGCGCGTATAAACCTATATTCCAAAAGAATTTAAAAGAAGATCTCGTAAAGCTAGGCAGCAATGATGACAAATTGTTGTCTCTATGTCTTAATACGTATATGGGTGGGACGGATGGCAATGATGTTATCAATGGAAATTCCGAAGATAATTTTATAGTAGGAGGTAAAGGCAAAGATACCCTAAACGGCGGCGCCGGAGATGATACATATGTATTCGCTAGAGGTGACGGTAACGATACTATCTACGATACAGCAGGCGATGATAAAATACAATTCAGAGAAAGCATAACTCCTAATGATGTGAGCTTAAAAAGGGAACTGGATAAACTTATAATATCTATCAAAAGCAATGATGATAGCATAACTATCCAAAATTTCTTTTCCGTAAATCCTGAAATAGGAAACAATGCTGTAAGAACTATCGTATTTGCCGATGGAACCGTTTATGATTTTAATAAAATACTTGAGCTTGCTCCACTAAATTCTACCGATAAAAACGACAAGCTTTATTTAACGGATGGAAATGATATCTTTAATGCAGGCTCGGGTAACGATGAAATTTGGGGCGGTAATGGGGATGATATCATTAATGGTAATGAAGGAAACGATGTACTTTATGGAAATGATGGTAATGATACGCTAATGGGCGGTAAAGGAAACGACAAGCTTGAGGGCGGCAATGGAAATGATACGTATGTCTTTAATAAAGGTGACGGCAACGATATTATAACAGATTATGGTGGAATCAATACCCTGCAATTTGGTGAAGGAATTTCTAGAAGCGATCTAGAATTTAATGCGATCAATTTTGGCTCTGATTTAAAAATATCATTCAAAAGCACTCCTCACGATAGTGTAATTATCAATA
>NZ_CALEDC010000338.1 GCF_937949835.1 uncultured Campylobacter sp. | reverse complement strand
TGATCAGGATGTTTTGCCGCCTCGCGCCGATCGCACTCGCGATACGCAAAATTTCATCATCCGTCTTGCCCTCGCCGTAGATCACCTCGCCCGCTCCGTTTCGCAGTGCGCGCTGAGTGTCGATCTTGGCGCAGCCCACGTCCTCGTAGGGATAGTTTTTTAGGTATTTTAGCGCTTCTTGTTCGCTCACGCGGCCGCTTTTTATCCCCGCGAAGAGCTCTAAAATTTCATCCTCTCTCATGCAAAACATCCTCTCTAAGCCCCTTTAGATCGAGCGTCACCTCCGCCGCGCCCAGCATCGTGAGCTGCCTAACGACGCTTTTAAATTTCGCGTCGTTTAGGAAATCCCGCATGCTAGAAAAGGGCATTTGCAGCTTTATATTTTTGCGGTCGCACCGCGCGCGGACGTTTGCGTAGCCGCTTGCGATGAGTAGATTTTCCGCCGCTTCGATCAAATTTAGCTCGTGCGGGGTGATCTCACGCCCGTGCGGCAGGCGCGTTAGCAAGCACGCATAGCCGGGTTTTTCGGCTGTGGGCAAGCCTAGCTCGCGCGAGAGCTCGCGAATTTCGGATTTGGTTAAATTTATCAGCGGCGAGAGTACACCCAGCTCCTCTTTGGCTTTGAGCCCGGGGCGGTGTTCGCCCAGATCGTCTCGGTTCGTGCCGTCTGCGACGCGGCTAAAGCCAAGCTTCTTTGCGCGCTCTATCAGGCGCGAAAACACGGCTTTTTTGCACAGATAGCAGCGGTTTTCGGGATTGTCTTTGATCTCCTCTGCGACGCCGAGCTCTAAAATTTCGTGCCTGATGCCGTAAGTGCTAGCAAATTCTACGGCTTCGGCAATCTCGCGCGAGGACATGTAGGGCGATCTTATCGTTATGCCGATCGCTCGCGCACCCAGCGCGTCGTGCGCCGCTCGCAGCAGCAGAGAGCTGTCCGCGCCGCCGCTAAATGCGACCGCCAGCTCGCCCAGCCCGCGCAGATCAGCCTTTAGTTTTTCTAGTTTCGTCATAGATTTTCAGCGCCTCTTTTCGCACCCGCTCGATCGTCGTGCCGTGCGCGAGCGCCGCGGCCTTGCAGTCGTCAAATTCCGGTTTTGCCTTTTGCGTTTGGCCGCTGTCAGAAATTTTAAGCCCTATCTCGCCGAATTTCGTCTGCACCCGCGCAAACTCGCGCTTTAGCTCTGTTTTAGCAACCTCTATCTCGCGGACGCCGATCGCCGTCGTGTGCGTAAAAATCAGATCCTTTAAATTTTGCGCGTCCTGCTTGCGGCACAGCGCGTTTAGCTCAAAGCCCATGCGCCCCTTTTTCATAAAAATAGAGCGGCTAAAGACGTCCAGCGCGCCGTTTTCGCGCAAAATTTCGCACGCAAGCGCGAAGCTCTCGGCGTCCATATCGTCGATGTTCGTGGAGATTAAAATTTGCTTGCAAACCTCGCCGTAGCCCGAGCGCGCGCTTAAATTTCGCTCGTCCCCTTCGCCGCGCTCCTCATTGGTTTCGCAAAGCATCACTCGAAGCACGTTTGCAAAACCCGTGGCGTCCTTGCCGCCCGCGCCGTAGCCGATCTTTTCTATCTTAAAGCTTGCGCCGTCCGCAAACTCGTCCGTGCAAGCCTTTAAAATCGCCGCTCCTGTGGGCGTAGTCATCTCGAAATTTGCGCGTCCGAGGCTTACGGGCACGCCTTTTAAAATTTCGCAAACGGCTGGCGCAGGTACGCTAAGCGCGCCGTGATCGCAGATCGCTACGCCGCCGCCAAGCTCGATTTTGGAGCTTACGACGCGCGAGACGCCGAGTTTTTCAAAAAGATATTCGATGCAGATCGCCGCGCCAGCGACGTCGGCGATGCTATCTATCGCGCCGACCTCGTGAAAATGTACCCGCTCTACGTCCGCGCCGTGGACTTTGGCTTCGGCCTGCGCGATCGTGCGAAATATCGCGCCCGCTCTTTGTTTGCAGCTCTGGCTTAAATTTGAACTCTCTAAAATTTGCCTGATACCCGCGTAGCTTCTGACGTGAGGCTGCGATTTTAGCGGCACGACGTCGATTTTTGTCGCGGCGATGCCGTTTTTTAGCACGTTTTTGCGCTCCAGGCGAAATTCGCCGGCTAAATTTAACTTCTCAAGCTCAGCGCAAAGATAGTCAAAATCCACGCCGAGCGCCACCAGCGCAGCCAAGTTCATATCGCCGCTGATACCCGCGCTCGCGTCGTAATATAAAATTTTAGCCAAGCCTAGGCCTTAGGCACCGTCATCGAGCCAAACGGCAGGATGATGATTTTGGCGTCCGCGCC
>NZ_CALEDC010000337.1 GCF_937949835.1 uncultured Campylobacter sp. | reverse complement strand
TCGGAAGCCCCGCCGAATCGATTAAATTTCCGATCAGATCTCGGACGCGCTCGATACTCATACTCTCGACGCATGGCGCGGAAACCACGATCGTATGGATGCTTTGCGGTTTGCACTCCTCAAAATTGCTCTTCGTGCCGTAATCGACGCTAACCTGCGTCTTAATATCGACGCCAAGCTCGTTGGGATGAGATTTTGCATAGGCGTAAACGTGGTCGCAAAGCGCTCTTGCGTAGGTGATCGCCGCCGGCATAAAATTTTTCGTCTCGCAGCTTGCGAAGCCGAACATTATGCCCTGATCTCCCGCTCCGATCTCGCCGCCCTCTTGATCGACGCCTTGGTTGATGTCGGGGCTTTGCTGGTTTAAAAATACGTCCACTTGCAGATCCTGCGGATGCAGGCACTGCGCGCGCGTGAAATGAGGGTTGTCGTTGTAGCCGATTTCGCTAAGCGCGCCCTTTACGATGTGGCGGTAATCGTCGTGGGTAAAATCGATCTTGGCATTGACTTCGCCGCCGATTACTACGTGTTTGCCTGCGATGAAAACCTCCGCTGCGACGCGCCCGTTTGGGTCTTGCTTTAAAATTTCATCTACGATGCTGTCTGCGATGATATCGGCGCATTTATCCGGATGTCCGGGGCTTACTACTTCGCTTGTGAATAGATACATATCTGCTCCTGATTAAAATTTCGGGGCATTTTATCTAACGAGGTTTTAAGATTGACTAAAAATTACGAAATTTCGCCCAAATTTAAATGTGCTTAAATAAAATTTCGATATATTTCAAACGACGTTTTGATTGAAAGGTAAAAAATGAGTTCGATTCAAAAATTAGTAGCTAGCTACAAAGATAAAAATCTAGTTCTGCGCATAGTTACAGGCTTGATAATAGGCGCCATTTTGGGCTTTGCCGCGCGTTCAGCGGCGGGCGATATTGCGACAGAGCACACTTCGTTTTTAATAAACGTAGTAGCTTTTGCGGAAATTTTAGGAAATTTATTCGTAGGCGCCCTTAAAGCGGTAGCTCCGATTTTAGTTTTTATCTTGATCTTAAGCTCGATCGTAAATAAACAATACGGTAGCGCAAGCGGCTTAAAACGCGTGGTCGTCCTATATATCGTAGGTACCTTTTTAGCCTCGTGCGTGGGGGTAGCAGCCAGCTTTTTATTCCCGACGCAGCTTGCTCTAAGCAATATCGGCGCGGCAGAAAATGCGGTCCCCGCGAGCGTTTGGATCGTGCTAAAAGATCTACTTTTTAAGGTCGTGGATAATCCGCTAAATGCTATCGCGCACGGGAATTACGTAGGAATTTTAACCTGGGCGATAGGTCTTGGCGTCGCGCTTAAATTTTGTACTAATGAAACAAAGAAAATTTTTACCGATCTGAGCGAAGCGGTAACCAAAATCGTGCAGTTCGTAATCCAGCTCGCGCCGTTTGGAATTTTTGGTCTAGTAGCTTCTACCGTGTATCAAACCGGCGTCGATGCGCTGCTTGGATACGTGCGAATCGTAGTCGTGCTTGTAGGTGCGATGGCGTTCGTAGCCCTCGTGGTAAATCCACTCATCGTCTTTGCGGTGATTAAGAAAAATCCATATCCGCTCGTATTTACCTGCCTGCGCGAAAGCGGTCTCACGGCGTTTTTCACTCGCAGCTCGGCGGCGAATATCCCCGTAAATTTAAATTTATGCAAAAAGCTCGGCATCAGCGACGAGCTAAGCTCGATCTCGATCCCTTTGGGAGCTACGATAAATATGGCGGGCGCTGCGGTGGTAATCGCGATCTTGGCGCTTGCTGCGGCTCATACGCTTGGCGTGCGCCCCGATTTTTGGACGGCGCTACTGCTTTGCGTGGTCTCGGCGGTCGGTGCGTGCGGCGCTAGCGGCGTACCCGGCGGCTCATTGATGCTGATACCGCTTGCGTGTTCGCTCTTTAATATCTCAAACGACATCGCAATGCAGGTAGTTGCGATCGGCTTTATCATCGGCGTGATCCAAGACTCGGTAGAAACTGCGATCAATAGCTCCACAGACGTGATTTTTACGGCGATCGCGTCGCAAAGTATGCAAAAATAACTCACCTTAAAATTTTACCGCGAATCCCGCCCGCGCGGCGGATCTCGCGGTTTTTAAAATTTTACTTATTCTTTTTTGATAAAATTATCCAAAAATTTTAAAAGGAAATCGATGAATTGGAATTTAGGCGAGCTGTTTGCAAACGAGGCGGAATTTAGCGCCGCGATAGATAGCGCCTCCGCGCAGGCTAGGGATTTTGAGCTTAAATTTAAAGATAAGCTGCACGCTCTTGGCGCGGAGGAATTTTTAAGCGCGCTTGAGCTTTATGAGGGCATCAGCGAGCAGATCGGCAAGATAATGAGCTTTGCGCATCTAAGATTCGCGCGAGATACGAGCCTAGGGGCGCAGCAGGCCAAGACGGAGCAGGCTTGCAACGACATTTCGCAGAGCCTGCTTTTTTTCGAGCTCGAGTTTAACGAGCTTGACGCCGCAAAACAGGACGAGCTTATCGCAGAGGGCGGGAGATTTAGATATTATTTGAGCCTGCTTAAGCAGCGCAAGGCCCATCAGCTAAGCCTGCCGCAAGAAAGCGTGCTTTTAAAAACTTCGCCCGTAAGCGGCGAGGCGTTTTCGCGACTTTTTGACGAGAGCATGGCGCGGATGAGCTTTGATTTTCGCGGGCGAAAGCTTGGCGAGGAGGAAATTTTAAGCCTGCTTCATAGCTCCGATCGCGAGGTGCGAAAGGACGCCGCAGCCTCGCTAAGTGCGGTGCTAGAGCAAAACTCCCACCTGCTTGGCTACATCTACAATATGATCAAAACCGATCTTAAAATTCGCTGCGAGCTGCGCGGTTACGATAAAGCCGAGGCGGTGATGCATGAGGAAAATCAGATAAACATCGCAAGCGTCGATGCGCTGATCGCAGAGACGGAGCGAAGCTTCGGTCTAGTCGGCAAATTTTACGCTAAAAAGCGCGAAATTTTAGGCGCCGTTACGGCTGCTTTTTGCTAAGCTTTGAGCGCAAAATGCAA
>NZ_CALEDC010000336.1 GCF_937949835.1 uncultured Campylobacter sp. | reverse complement strand
GCTATCAAAGCTTGAGAAAAAATTTGCCGCCGCCGAAGCTCGCAGGCAAGTTTTACTGCCATGGTGCAAAATCCAGGCTTTGGTTTTAAACGCTGAAATAAAATTTAAAGGATGGAAAATGCAAAGTTTCAAATGGCAAATTTCAAAGCGGCTCAAGCAGGCGATGCGAGAGCGAGATATCGATAATCTCACGCTCGTGCGCCGCACGGACGAGCTGTATTCGCGCTCGCACCCGGGCCATGACGAGGATATGCGCGCCGAAGTTTACACGGTTTTGGACGAATACGCGCCCAACGTCGATATCGAAATTTTCGATCTAGTCTGCAGGGTGCTCGGTATCAAAATCGAGCTAGGCGAGACGCTTGATTGAGTAGTCGTCGCCGAATTTTACCCGTGCCGCAAGGCTAAATTTAGCGCTACGATAAATCGCAAAATTCTATCTAAAGCCTAGCTACAGAGCTTGCTTAAGTAAATTTTGCCGCAAAATTTCGCCCAAACCTAGCAAGATTAATATCTATTTTAACTGCAAAGTGCTAAATTTAGCGCTAAAATTTTAATCCGAGGTAAGCTTTGAACTACTTAATCCAATTTAGTGTGATTTTAGGAATATCTTTTGTTGCGGAGATTTTGGCGGCGCTCGTGCCTGTGCCGATCCCCGCTAGCATCTACGGGCTAGTCATTATGCTTTTAGCCCTGATCTTCAAACTCATCAAAGTATCACAGATCAGAGAAACCGTGTCGTTTTTTATGCAGATTATGCCCGTGATCTTCATCCCGGCGGGTGCTGCGATCATCATCGCAGGCGACGCGCTACGCCAGCATCTTTTCGCAATCATCGCGATTACGGCAGTCTCTACGGTAGTAGTCATCGGTGCAAGCGGCGCGGTAACGCAGATCTTTTATAAAATCGCCCTCGCCCGCGTTAAGCGCAGGCTCTACGCAGCCGCGCACGAACAAGACGGCGCGAATACAAAGGGCGTGGATGCGAAGCTGGAGCGCGAAATTTTATCCGGAGACGACAAAAAATGAGAGAAATTTTAATGAACTCCGCTTTTTTCGGCGTGTTTTTGTGCCTGGGCTCGTTTGAGTTAGGGCTTTATCTAAAAAAGCGCTTCAAGCTAACGATTTTCAACCCGCTTCTAATCGGTATCGTGCTTACCGTCTGCGTGCTTTTAATCTTTAAAATTCCATACGAGAAATTTAACGCGAGCGCCTCGCACATTAGCTTTTTCTTAACGCCGATTACCGTCTGTCTAGCCGTGCCGCTATACGAGCAGCTGGCGCTTTTGCGAAGTAATTTTTTAGCTATTTTTGCAGGACTGATTTCAGGTATGATCGCAGGGCTAGGCAGCATCTACGCGATGTCGGTGATATTTGGGCTAAATCACACAATGTATGTCACGCTACTACCGAAATCCGTCACGGCGCCGATCGGTATGGGTATCAGCGAAAGCTTAGGCGGCATCGTGACGCTAACGGTGGCCTGCATCATCGCTACGGGCATCATCGGCAGCGTATTTGGCGAGGCGCTACTTAAAATTTTTGGCATCAAAAAGGCGATGGCAAAAGGTATCGCCCTAGGCTGCGCGAGCCACGCGATGGGAACGGCACGCGCTCTTGAGATCGGTGACGTAGAGGGCGCAATGGCGTCTTTAGCAATGGCGGTTACGGGACTTCTTACCGTCATCGGTGCCGGTATTTTTGCACATTTCATCTAAGGAGAAAATATGATAATCTCGATCGCTAGACAAACGGGCGCAGGCGGACGCGAAACCGCGCGCAAACTAGCCGAGCGCTTAGGCTACACCTATCTAGCCAAGGCGGATCTGCTCCGCAAAGCAGACGAGCTTGGCTGCTTCGAGCAGATGTATGAGTTCTACAACGAAATGCCCGTAAATACGCTACTTCAGGCAATATCGCACAACGAGCTAGCCAATGAGCAAAAACGCGATCGCATCGTAGCAATCTACGAAAAGATCGTCTCGGGCGGCAACGTTATAGTGCTTGGGCGCTGCGCCGGGTTTTTCTTGCGCGGACATCCGGATCTGCTGACGGTATTTTTACGCGCGAGCGATGAGTTTAAGCTCGCTAGATTAGAAAAAGAGGGCCATACCGACGCGCGCGAGTATATGGAAAACAGCGACGCAGGCAGGATGAGCTTTCATCAATACTACACCAACCAAGTCTGGGGCGCGTCCGCAAACTACAATATCTGCATCGACACATCGTATTGCGGCATCGATAATGCGGTAAATATCATCGAGTATCTGGTCAAACATCACATTGAAAAGTGATTTGTGCCTAAGCGCACAAAAGTAGAATTCA
>NZ_CALEDC010000335.1 GCF_937949835.1 uncultured Campylobacter sp. | reverse complement strand
CGATCGCCTGCTCGCCTATGCGCGGCGGCGAAAATGAGCGTTTAAAGGAGTTTGCTTGCTGCTTATATGGAATAAGTTTCGTGACGACACCGAGGTAATTTACCCTAACTAGACTTTTATCCGAGCTTACTTCGCAGATTGTTCCGATGTATTGCATCAATAACTCCACATCCGGCTGTGATAGACGAAGCTTAGCTTTAGCTCCATCAAAACGTAATCTTTATCTAAAATTTCAATGCTTGCGCGATTTATCGCATCTAAGGATTTGAAATTGAACTCGCCTGAAAAATCTTTAAGACTTTGCAATACTTCTGCGGTTAAGGCATCACTTTTTTCGTAAGTCGTAGTGATTAGATTCAGACTTATGCTCAGATTATGTCTAAGTCCTTCGAAATTTGCCGCCTCTACGTCGTCATTCGTATCTTTGATAACTATAAGAGGCAAGCTTTCTTTATCGAAAACATAAACTTCAAAAATTTCTATATTGTGGTTTAATTTGCTTAAATGCTCTTTTAGGTCTTTTATTATTTTTTCTCTCATCATATCTCTTTTAGAAAAATTCTTTTTAAAACCTGACTTTCAAATGTCGTTTTATATATTTCATAAATCACGCCTAAAATTTCGATTTTATCTTTTAACTTTATATCCTCATTATTTTGGTAGGTAATAAGGGCGGTGACCTCTGTCCCTACCACCCCGTCATCAAAAATCACTTTTGAGTTTTGATTGAAATGACATTTTCTTACGCTGCCGTCTTTTAGGACTTTCATACTGATGCAAAAGTCCTGATTTATGATAGCTTTTACATCGGCTTTAACCATGGCCAAATCTATCATTTATCTTTATTGCCTTTGGTTTGCTTATTGCCGGCGGTTTTGTTCGCTTTATCAGTAGCACTAGCGTCTTTTTGATCGTCCTCGTCTTTGGCCGCGGCATCTTTGATCTGTTTGTTTGTCTGACCTCTTAGGCGTTCTTGCTCCTCTTCGCTGATAGCCTGCAAGGCTCCGATAGTTTGCATCCTTTGGATAAAATTCCTATCCGTGCCATCCGGTAAGTCTATGATGTCGCCAGCTTTTTGGTATTTGTCGCCTATTTTTGTGTTGTATAAAACTCTAAATTTCATTTTTTAGCTCCTTTAAATTTTTGTGTGTTAATCTTAGTTGGTAACGACATTGGCGTCGTTACCATTAAAATTTATGCGCTAGTTTTCGAGATAGCAAAAGACTTCTCGCGTGCGAGCTTGGCG
>NZ_CALEDC010000334.1 GCF_937949835.1 uncultured Campylobacter sp. | reverse complement strand
GGCTACTTGGTGGATCACAAATGTTATAGCTGCTGTTATCTTTGTAGTTTTTGTTACTCACGCCTTCTTGGCCATGAGAAAATTTCCTGCAAATTACAGACAATATCTAATGTTTAGAGGCCACAAAGACCGCATGAAGCACCTTGATACTACGCTTTGGTGGTTTCAGTTTTGGACGGGATTTTTCCTATTTTTCTTTGCGGCGGCTCATATTTTAATGATCGTATTCGGTCCGAAGATCACTGCAGATCTTGCTATCGCTCGATTCGGACAGCTTCATCTATTTTATTTCGTTTTATTGATTTTCGTAGTAACTCACGCTAGTATTGGAATTTATAGATTATATATGAAATGGATCAGCATAGACGGCACGAAGGCGGAAATTCAAAGGAAAAGAGCTCTCATCAAAAAGACGGTTTTTATCGTTTGGGGCGCATTTTTCTTGCTTTCGATAATCGCCGATTTCAAATGGTTAAGTTTAGAATAGGGAGCTTAGGATGAATGTAATATATTGCGATTCTTTAGTTATTGGCGGCGGTTTGGCGGGCTTAAGAGCTGCGATCGCTACCGGAGAGAAGGGGCTTAGCACCATCGTTTTGAGTCTGATCCCCGTTAAGCGCTCGCACTCTGCGGCAGCTCAAGGCGGCATGCAGGCGTCTCTGGGAAATTCCAAGATGAGCGAGGGCGACAACGAGGACGTGCACTTTGCCGATACGGTAAAAGGAAGCGACTGGGGCTGCGATCAGGATGTCGCTAGGATGTTTGCGCAAACGGCGCCTAAGGCGATCCGCGAGCTTGCGGGCTGGGGCGTTCCTTGGACCAGGATTACTAGAGGCGAGCGAAGCGCTATTATCAACGCTCAAAAGACCACGATCACCGAAAAAGATGAGGTTCACGGACTTATCCACAGCCGCGACTTCGGCGGTACGAAAAAATGGCGAACCTGCTATACCGCCGATGCTACGGGACATACGATGCTTTTTGCCGTTGCAAACGAAGCGCTAAAGCATAACGTAGATATTCATGATAGAAAAGAAGCGATCGCGCTAATTCACGCAAACAACCGCTGCTACGGCGCAATCGTGCGTGATTTAGTTACCGGCGAGCTGATCGCATACGTCTCAAAG
>NZ_CALEDC010000333.1 GCF_937949835.1 uncultured Campylobacter sp. | reverse complement strand
ACAAATAATACAAAACGCAGAAACGCTTTATGAAAGCTTAAAAGAATTTCGCAAACTTGATAAAGATATAGGCGAATTATACGACAAAAAAGAGGATGCCTATACACGCTTTATTAATGAAATCTCTAAAGATATTCAAGAAAAATTCCCAATCTTTAAATTTTGCAAAAGTGAAAGCTACAATATTAATATCTCATTTTCTACATCAAAAGTTTTTGAAAAAGAAAGAAAACGAGGCGGACGCATAGGTTTTTGGGGAGTTTTACGCATGCCTCGTAGTGATGTGGGCTTGTATATTGATTTCTTTTATTCTTCAAAAGCTGGCGAAAAAGAAGCCAAAAAAGCCAAAGATTATTTAAAAGATATAAATTGGGATTTAAAGTAAAGGACAAGCGATGACAGGGTTAAAATTCAAGGCATTTTTTAAAGTTGATGGACGAATTTACGAAGTGCTAAGTATCGACTTCGCAAACGAAGAAGTGACGCTTTGGGATGAAGAAACTGGCGTTAGCTTTGAAGCAGATTTTGACGAAATTGAGCTAATGCAATACATAGGAATAAATGACAAAAATGGCGTGGAAATTTACGAGGGGTATATTATTGCGCCGGATAATTCCTTACCTGATGAGGCTCGTGTTTATTGGTGTGAGGATAAAGCTTGCTTTGCTATAAAAAGTATAGCGGGGCTATTCACCGATTTCATTTTTAATTTTAAAGATGACGTCATATCGAATTATTTTATAGTCGTCGGCAACATATATGAGAATAGGCAACGCGACACAAGCGAAGCGAAGTAGGAAAACAAATTTGGAGATTAAATAATGCAGCTCTTTTTAGTATTCGCAAGCACGATATTTATCGCGCTTAGCTTCACGGCGATAGTGGCGCTTGTGTTGCTAAAAAGCTAAAGGACAAGCGATGACCAAATCCCAAGAGATTTACCGTAAGCAGCTTCTAACCCGCATTCACACCGCCTCGCTATACAAGCAAATAAAGGCGGCGGATGCGTGGGAGGATTGGCTCGGCTTCCGTTTCGGCGTTTATAGCTGCAAAGAGCTAAGCATAAGCGAGCTTGAGCGTGCGCTTGATATTTTATGTGGTCGTGCGCAGGACGGGACGGACTTCAAGCCCGACATATTGGGACGAAATTTGATCTACAATGCAAGTGCGGATCGTGCGAGCGCGACAAAGCGAAGCGGAAAGGACGCAAAGCCCGCCGCCAAAAGGATAAGCCCGTCGCAGTTTGCTCGCATAAGCGCGCTTGCCGCCCACCTTGGTATGGACGAGCGGGGGCTTTTGGGCTTTACGATGCGGCAATGTAAAATTTTACTCGGCAAGGAAGAGCAGCTGGCAAAGCTAAGCGCGGCAAACGCAAGCAAGCTAATCACCGGGCTAAGCAAGATCGCACAATTTCGTGCCAGCAAAGGGCAAGTATGATCTGCCCGAAGTGTGCCTACGAAAAAACCTGCGTCATAGCCACGATCAAAAGCACTACGGTGCAGCGTTGGCGCAAATGCCCCAAATGCGGCACCAGCTTTTGTACGATAGAAATTTTAAAGACCGACGAGGAGCTAAATAGATATGCAAAAGAGGCCCTGAAAGAAAAATTAGACCGCCCCTGCTGACTATTGCCTAGAAAATTTGCTATAATCTGTAAAAACAATGGGACATAAATATGGTAAATCAAAACGTTTTAGCGATGATAGTTTGGCTTATCATTATATTCTTTATAGCTAGGACGATTATCAAAAAAAGCAAAGATGGCTCGCCCTCGATAAGAAATACCACTAAAATAGGCATAAATATAACTACTCCAATAAAGCAATTTGACAAAATCAATATTATTAGTGAGGTGGAGCGTCTTTATCTAGAGAGCTTGCAACCGTGCCTATACGATGATTTTAAAAAGCTTGATAAATTTGAAAAACTTACAAAATTTACGATTAAGCTTTTAGATATTGAAACGATTGAATTAGTTCTTAAAAATTATTTATTGAGCGATATTCGATATTCTGCGCTCAATAAAGAAAAGCGAGCTTATATTAAGAGGTTCGGTTATAATTCATATACTTTATATGAGGCGACGTGGCATTATAGTAGATTGGCATATAACGTAGCCTTATACTTCACCCAAATTTATTGCAATAACAGTAAATTTTGGACTTTTAAGGTGCCTAATACGGAAAATAAAAATCGCAAGCTTCATAAGAAATTTTTAAAAGCAAACGATGAGTTTTTTAGCATATACTATCCACCGAATTTTTGGATGGACGATTCGCAAGTAAGGGCATTATCAGATGATTTTTTACGTATAACTGACGACTACGAAGAATTGCAACGCGACATAAAGCCGACATTACACAGAGACTTCGATTTTAATGTTCCAAAATATATATTAGAGAACATTTTACCAAAAGACAAACTTGATTTTTTAATAAAATATGCGCAAACAAATAACCTTATGATATTTTAATTTGATAGCACCTCCGATATTAGCTTATATTGCAATTTTTATATCGCTCCCTCTTTACTTTACCGCCTTTTCTATTTCACGGATTAGATAGTTTTCTATATCTTTTTGCAACGAGGGTAGCAGCGCTCCGCTTTTATCTATCGGCAGAAACGGACGAGCAGGGATATAGATGCCCCGGCCCCAGCCGTTATGCGAGCCGAATTGATGCGTTAGCCCGTAGGGAAAGCCCTCATTTGAGCTATTATTGCTTATCGTTACGCTGGTTTCGCTCGGATCAACGCTCCAAAGCTCCGCCAAATGTCCGGTTACCCGCAATATTTTCTTACTGCCGCCGGCGCCGAATTTTGCTAAAAATACGCGGTTACGCGTCCTTGCGCCTCCTCGCGCGCCGTTTTTTCTCATATACGCTATGGCGGTATTTGCGCTTAGAGGCGTCCACGCCTGCCCGAATGGGCTGCGCTCTCGCTCGAAGCTTAGCTCTATCTGCAGCTTTACCTTTTCGCCGATACTTGATAGCTTGCTTTTCATCTGCGCTCCGCTTAAGCTATTTTGCAGCGCCGTGAGCTTCGCCTCTATCTCCTCCATGCCTGTGATTTTTATTGACATTTTTCCGCCTTGGTGGTATAATCGCCTTAATAAAGCCGCTTATGCAAGTAACGTTGGTAACTTGGCTAATTTATTAGCGGATGGCGGGTTCGACTCCCGCAAGCGGCTTTATTTTATTTCCTCTAAATCGTATGTCCTCAAATCTTTCCTATCTATCTTACCTAGAGTAACGATTAAATTAGATATTCCAAATTTCTTTATCGTGTAATCTAGCGTTATAACCGCCTTATTAATCTTGCTTTTATCCTGCTCGTCATCCCAAAAAATCAAAATATCTTTTTTGCTCTTTTTATCAAAAAAATATCTTTTAGTCTTATCTAAAATTTTAACCAACTCTTTAATTTCATCTATGCGAAGTGCCTGATCGTATTTGCTCTTGCGTTCGGGCGAAAAGTGCAAAATTTTCTCTTTATTTAAGACTATACCTATATCTGCTAGCTCGGTTTGCATCGTTTCGTTATAAAATTTCACTATATTCGGTTTTAGGGTTCCCACTTGAAAGGTATTTATAGGGCTCTTTATATTTTTCTTTATCAATAGTTCGCTTACGGCTTCAAGTAACGAGGCCTGCCAAACGTAAAGATCGCGCTTATGCGAAAAGTCCTTTAAATCATCTTTAACCGCCTTTTTAACGCTTTTTGAAACCGCACGACTTTTGTTAAGCTTAGCTAACTTCTCCGTTAAAATTTTATCTAAATTGTCCGTCTTGCCGACGTTATATGCCCAGTCGGGGTGGATTTTAGTGGGCGGAATTTGCTTAGCTATGCTCCAGCCCTCTCGCCGCAGATCATCGTCATCTACCACCTGCACCTTGCAGCGGCAATTCCAGCCGTTAGGTGGATAGCCCTTATCCCAAAACGGATGGGTTTTAGGCAGTATCAGTCCGTGCAGTGCGCGGTGGCTCGCCCTGGTGCGATCATCCAGCACCGCGACGTAACGAAAATATGGCAGATCCGAGCTCATCTGGCTTTGGTAGCGCGCAGCGGCATAGGCTACTCGCATATTGGTGTTATAGATATTTTTTAATCGCCTGTCGCCGACGTAAATTTGCTTTTGCTCGCCCGTTTTAGGGTCAGTTACCGCTACGTCCCCTAGCCAGCCTTTGCGCGCTAGGGTGTCTTTGATACCGCGCTTCCATTCATCAAATCCTTGCCCCTTTTGCGCGGCAAGAGCTAGGCTTTCTTGAATATCTTTCAGAAGGTCGAGCCTCGTGATCTTGGCAACTGTAAAGACGCGATGATGCGCCTCGTGCATAATCTCGTCATAATCGAAATGAAGTTCCGCCCGTTTCTTTTTGATATATTGTACGACCTGCTGCGGCGGAGCAAAAAAGCTAATATTCATCGTCATCCGCGCCTAAAATTTCAGCATTCGCTATAATCCGAAATAGCTCATCCTCCAGCGCATCGAGTTTAAAACCGAGTGGATTTTTAGCAAGTATCTCGTAAGCCTGCTCGTAGGTTTGAGCTTTATCCACCACGCTTCTTACGTATGATGAAATTTGCGAGCTTGCGGCGCTAAAATCGTGCTGCGCGGTTTGCCGCTCTATCTCTGTAAGATATTTAGCCTGTTTTGCAGCGTTCGCGGAATTCTTTTCTGCGTCCGTCTGTGCGGCCGGCTTATCATCCGCATTTTTCGGCATAGCTTTTGCGCTTGGCGGAAGGTCGAATTCCTTTGCCATATCTTCAGGGCTCATCTCGTATCCTAGTTCATGCAAAATTTGAAGCATCTGTGCGCGCTGGAGCAGATCCACGTCTTTTTCGATTTGAATGTTTAGATTTGCCCTTTTGCCAAGACGCGCATATATTCGCTCGACTAAGCGGCTTGCAAATTTCACGTCCGCAGCGACTATCTCGGCACGATTTTGCTCGTGGGTTTTGCTCATTGCGTAGCTGCCGCTTTGTGCGGTATTCGCATTCGAGCTAAGCACCGAGCCGTTTATTACCTTGGCTATCTCTGCGTCGCAATAGCGCACAAACTCCATAAAGTCGGCTTGGCTTCCTCTACCCTCAAGCACTTTGATAATGTCGTTCGGACCTAGCACCGCGTAACTGCCGCTTTTGATACCCTCAAGCGCTTCAGCCATTTGGGTGATGACGTTTTCGTCTCCGCTTGAGCTATTGCCGATCAGCGGCGGCACGCCTAAGAATTCCACGAATTTCAGGTAATGGCTAAGCACGAAATGTTTGGCAAACACCAGCCATAAAATTTTTAATAATGCCGGATCTTCCTGCCTAACTACTATAAAAAACGGCTCTTTGGCTTCAATATCGCGTGAGCCTATCCGCAGATAAGGCTTGTTTTCTACGATATTAATATATATTCTATCTACTACGTCAAATTTTATATTTGCGTCCTCGTCCGCATATACTTCTAAAACGCTAAGACCGAAAATCCTAGCGCTCACCGCAGCCTTTATGATTTGCTCGATATTTTCGTTTTGATCCTCGCCTAGATCGTGGGTAAAAAATTTATTCTCTACCGAGCTTAGACGCTTTTCTATTTCAGCCCCTACGGCGCTATCCTTATCCATTATGAGCGAAAATGCAGGGAATAAATAATTCTGCTGTTTAGTAAGCAGTGCGGCGCGGATCTTAGAGGGGCTTAGCTCTACATATCCCGCTACGTCGGTCTTGGAATAAGCTCCCTTGGGCCTTAGAAGCTTAATTAGCGATCTTAAATCTTGTTTTTTCATCCATCATCCTTAAATTTCATTTGCGTGCGTTTTAAGCGTCTTTAACCTCTTGGGCGATAAATCGCACGTCCAAAAATATTTAAACGCTTTTAAACGGCTTTTAAAAGCGTTTAAACGGCATTGTTCTTATCAGCTCTGCAACATATCTTTTATCATATCGCGTTTGCGTTTCCGCTCTTTTATTATCTGCCTAGCCCTTGCATAATCAAACGCCGGTACCTTTGCGATGCGCCATGCCATCTCTAGCGCATCCAGCCCGTCATCATGCGCGCTTTTAGGGTAGGTATCAAGCTCGTCTATGAAAACGAGCGAGTTTTTATCGCTTAGGATCACGCCGTTATTTATAGGCGGGGTTAGGCTATCGATACGAAGCTGCTTAGGCACGCTATTTTTAAGCTCTATGATAGGCAGATAAAGCCCTAATTCGCGGGCTTTTTTGTCGAGCATATCCTTAAAAAACTCCTGAAACTGAATAGTTTCGATCGCGATTTTAAGCGGGCGGTTAAGTCGTAAAATTTCAAGCGCCGCTGCTATGATACGATCCATCATAAGCTCGGGCTTTACTTTTGCCATTTTAACGCTTGCATAAAATTTGCCCTCATAAGCCCCAAGCGTAGCTACGGCGAAATAATCGCCCTTGCTTTTTCCTAATGCGGGGTCAATCCCCATATAATAGGCGTCGCAAAGAGGCATCTGCTCGAAAGTTTGATACCCGCTAAAGCTTGCCTCCTCTTTACTTAGTGGCTCGTTTTGGTATTCGCTCATAAAGGCGCTTTTGGAGCTTAGAAACTCCTGTTTTATGCGCTCTTTATCCAGCCTGCTATCATCTAGCAGCAGCTCTTTCATATCCCACTTTTGCTCATCTACGTTTGCGGGAAAAGCGCGTACCAGCGGATAGGATAGAGTTTTGAAATCCGCTCTTGCTTCTATGCGAAATAAGAGGCTATCGTAATGCAGCGTCGTGCCGACTACTACGATATTATAAGCGTTATCGCCGCGGGCAGGCAGCTTCATAATGGCCTTTTCAAACCACTCATAAAGTTTGTCGCGCTGCGCTTTCGTTTTGACGTTTTCGTCGTTTTCCAGATCGTCGCAAATGATAAGATCCGGACGAAATCCTCGCCAGTTTTCGCCGCGGATCTTTTTGCCTGCACCGTAAGCGGAAATTTTAAACGCCTGCTTACCGCTATAAAATACGATCTCCTCCTCCGTCCATTTATCGCCCTTGCTAATGCCAAAGTCTCTAATCAAAAGTTCGTTTTCCTCAAGCTCGTTTTTTATAAATTCGATCGTCTTTTTGGATAGATTTATCGTAGCGCTAATGATTACGCAGTTACGCTTTCGCGCGGTTACCGCGGTATTAAAAAGTACCCAAAGCCTTGAAATCAGGGTAGTTTTGGCAGCTCCTCTATAAGCCTTAAAAAGCAGATGCCTATTTTTCGTGCTTAGCTTCGCCTCATTTTTATAAAAATCTGCTCGAAATTTAGAAGTTTCGGGCAGGCGTACGTGAGCGCTAAAATAGATCCGTACGCACTCTTTAAAGCTTGCGCGCGCAGCCTTTATCCTGCCGTTTCTTTGCGGATCGATGGCGCGTCTTAGGGATTTGAGCTTGATGCGCAGCGCTTCAATATCTTCATTCATTGCTTGAGCACCCGGCGTAAAATTTCATCCGCATTCGCAGCCAAAAACTCTGTCACGGCATCGCATTTTTTCTTCGTGGCAAGATCAGCAATCTCATTTATCGCGCGGCTTGCGGCGTCTAGCATTTGAGCCTTCAAATCCGTTTTTAATGGGGCTTTAAGGCTATAATAGGTTTGCGTATAGTTTTTTAAAATTTCGAGCCTCTCCTGCGGCGGCAGCTCCTGCATCTGTGAAAACGCCCGCTCGAAGCTTTCTATCAGCGCAAGGATAAAACCTTGCTCGCTTTTGATGGTATTACTTTGCTCTCTGTTTTTTGCAAGCGCTAGCTCATCCCAGTCCTCGCCCGCGGCTTTTGCTCTAGCCTTGGCGGCATAGATACTTTGGCGACTTACGCCGCAAGCAGTAGCGATGTCGGTGATTGAGTAACCCCTAATAAACATATCGCGTGCGGTTTTAACGTCCAAGGCTTACCTCCTTAAATTTGCGCGTCGTCTCACTTTGCTATGCGCGACGATTTTATTTTTATCTCGCATTTTAGCCCGAATTTTTTTCCGTTTCACTCTTGATAGCCCCTAAATAGAGTGATTTTAACGGCGTTTGTCCGTATAATACCGCCAAATTTCGAGACGGAGGCAGTATGAGACAAGGCATAAATAGCGTTTTAGAGCTAAATTTTAAGCAGGACGAAAAGGTAAAGGTTTCGCCGGTCGGCGAAGTGATAGGTCTTGACGGGCGCGCGTTTCGGATTGACGGCGCCGCACTGATAGCCTCCATAGAAAAAAACGCCCTTGATATCGCCCTTGATGAAAACCACAGCTTTGGCGCGGCTTTAGGGTGGTTTGATAAGGATAGTTTCGAGCTTAGAGATGGCGGGATTTACGCTAGCCTAAGCCTAAATAAAACGGGTGAGGAGCTTATCGGCTCGCGGGCGTATCGATACCTAAGCCCCGTTTTTGATATGGGAGAGAATAGACGGGTGATCGGGCTTGATAGCGTAGGGCTCGTAAATCGCCCAAATTTGCTAAATAATGCAATCAACTCAAAAGGAGAGGAAGAGATGGATAAAGAAATTTCGGAGCTTTCGGCGAAAATAGACGCCCTAGGCAAGCAAATAGAGGAGCTTAGCGCAAATTTTGCCGAGCGCAAGAAGGCGGATGAAGTGAAAAAAGAGGAAGGGGCGCCCGATGCAAACGCTAAAAAAGATGGTGCGCCGGATAAAAAAGAGGACGCAAACGCCAAAGAAAGCAACGCGATAGTAGAAAAGATCACGGCGCTAGACGGGCAAGTACAAAAACTCAATTCGCTTTTGGGGGCATTTTTCGGCAAAAAGGAGCTTCAAAAAAATAGCGCGTCCTCCCTAAGCGACGAGCAGAAAAAGGTGGCCTCTCTTTTAGGGCTTAGTGAAGAGGAATATATAAAAGGAGCTAAATAATGGCAAATTTTGAAGAGACATCGATCGGCTTTAAGGCGGTCTTTCAAAAGACCTTCAACGATACCAAAAGCGAGGCGGATGTTCTTGCTATGCGCGTAGAAAGCAACGATCTAAGCGAGAAATATGTTTGGCTGGGTAACTTTCCGATGATGAAAGAGTGGGTCGGCGATAGGGATATCAAAAAGTTCAAGGATTACGGCTATGCGCTAGAAAATCAGCCTTTTGAAGCGAGCGTTACGGTGCCCAATACTCATCTTGAATATGACAAGGTCGGGCTCTATAAGCCTGCGATCGAGCAGATGGCGTTCAATGCGAAAAAATTCGGCGGCGCGCTGGTAGCGAAGATCCTCG
>NZ_CALEDC010000332.1 GCF_937949835.1 uncultured Campylobacter sp. | reverse complement strand
TTAAAAGGCTCCGTACAGCAGGGTGCAAACGGCGGCGAGAGACGGAGCTCAAACAACGTCGCAAATCAAGGCGAGATGGAAGCCGCTGCTCAAAATATTCAAAACGCTCAAAATACTCAAAGCGTAGAAAACGAAGCCCTTGAAAATCTGCGCGCGCTCGCGCTGGACGATGAAATTTTGCCGATCGGCGGCGCGGCGCTTTTTAACGACGCGTGCAAAATTTTACGCCGCAACGCCCTGCAAGATCTGATGCAAAAGCTCAAAAACTCCGACGCGCCCGACAAGATCGAGCGGATCTTGGAGTATCAAAAAAAGATCAATCAACTCAAGTAAAGGAACGAAATGAAGGCATTGGCGCTCTTTAGCGGCGGGCTTGATTCCATGCTCGCGGTCAAACTCATCGTCTCGCAAGGCATTGAGGTGCTCGCGCTGAATATTGATATCGGATTTAGCGGCAAGAACGATAAGAGCGAGATCATGCGCCGCAGAGCCGCGGCCGCGGGGGCGGATTTTAAAAGCGTCGATATCAGAAGCGAATATCTACGTCAGGTGCTTTTCGAGCCCAAATACGGCTACGGCAAGCACTTCAACCCCTGCATCGACTGCCACGGATATATGTTTAAGACCGCGCTTGCGATGCTGCAAAGCGAAGGGGCGAGCTTCATCATCACGGGCGAGGTGCTCGGACAGCGCCCGATGAGCCAGCGCGCGCAAGCTCTAGTTCAGGTCGGCGGGCTTAGCGGCGATGAGGAGGGGCTGATCCTGCGTCCGTTGTGCGCGAAGCTGCTGCCGCCCACGACGCCCGAGATCAAGGGCTGGGTCGATAGGGGCGCGCTGCTTGACATCAGCGGGCGCGGGCGGGCTAGGCAGATGCAGCTAGCGGCGGAGTTCGGCTTTGAGGATTACGAAACGCCTGCGGGAGGCTGTCTGCTGACAGTGCAGAGCTTCAGCGAGCGGATCAAGGATGCGGTAAAATTTGAAAAGATCGAAACGCCCGCGGACGCTGAAATTTTAAAATTCGGGCGCCATCTGCGCTTGCCGGGCGGCGCCAAGCTCATAATCGGGCGGGATGAGAGCGATAACAAAAAGCTTGCCGCAGTGCAAAATCCGAAATTTAGCGAGATAAAATTTAAAGACGACGTCGTGGGCGCGCTAAGCCTGCTAAGCAGGGGCGCGAACGAGGCGGATAGAGAGCTTGCGGCGAGGCTGGCGCTAACATACGCCAAAACGGACGCCGCGCGCAGCTACACCCTGCTCATAGACGGCAGCGAGCTGAGCGCAAGCCCATTTGAGAGTAAGGATGCTGCGCGCAAGTATTTTGTGTAAATCTAAACCGCCATCCAAGTTGTATTTGATAGGCGTAAAAACGATACATAAGCGCAAGAAGCTGCGATAGCAGATAAAAGAGTAAAATTTAAAACGGCGGCGTCTGAAAAACGAGCCGAAAATGCGGCGGTCTATAGAAAACATGCCGAAAAAGTGGGCGCCGCGAACTAAATTCGGCTATCGCAAGAGCCAAATAGGCATAAATTTAAAAGTGCAAGCCGTTAAATTTAAAAGTAAAAACGAGCAAATTTTATAAGCTTAAGGAGCGTTTATGGAGTATTTCAAACCGTTTTTCGTAAAGATTGCAGGCCGCGCCAGAGATGACGATCACACGAGCGCGCACGATCAGATCATCGCGCCGCTACTGCAAAATGCGCTCGCCGCCTATGTCTATAACGGGCGCAAAGATAGCATCGTGGGGGCGTTCGGCAGCGTGGAGC
>NZ_CALEDC010000331.1 GCF_937949835.1 uncultured Campylobacter sp. | reverse complement strand
AAACGTCGTCGCGATCGCCGAAATTTTCCGCGCCGCCCTCTTTGAGCTGCCTATTTAGCGCGGCTAGCATTCGCACGCTGCGCGGCGAGCTCTCGTGTAGCGCAAGCAGTACCGCCGCCTCGTCCGTGCGCAGCCCGCAGCCTAAAAGCGCATCTGCGCTTAGATATTTTTTGATCAGCTTTTGCGCCGCGGCGTCGCTCAGCGCGGCTTTGTATTTGGGCGCGATCCTGCCCGGCTCGCTTACGATTTTTGGGTTTACGAACTGCCACGAGCCGAAGCTTTCGTCGCATTTGCCGTGGATGAAAAATTTTTTGCCGCGCTTAAAGGCGCCGAAGTGCCAGCTTTTGGCGTTGAAGATCACGATTTTGATCTCGCGCTCCCAGCTGAGGCAGTGTGCCGTGACGATGAGCATCGAGCCGCGCCTGTGCTGGAAGAGGCACTCGACCTCCGCCGTGCTCTCGCCCGCGCAGGGCGCGTCTCTGACGCTTAGATCGTCGAAGCTTTTGGGCAGAAGCAGCGCCAGATCCAAAAGCGTCGTAATGCCCGCCTTTTGGAGCGTCGCCGCGTCTTTTGCTTCAAAAATCAATTTTCATCCTTTAAATTTGATAGGCGCTTAAGCCCTCGCGCTGCGAAATTTTATGCGGCCAAATTTCACGGCGTGAAATTTCATGAGATAAAGCTCCAGACGCCAAATTTAAAGCTTAAAATGAAATTTAACGCAGCGAAATTCGGCGGGGTGAAATTCCGCGATGACGCGCTTTTAAAATTTGCCGCCGCAAAAGGGCTGCGACGCGGTCCTAGTCTTTGCGCCGCTGCGCCTTTTAAATTTACCGCGCCACAAAACGCAGGATTTTTTGCAACAAAATTTGGTAGCACGAAATTTTGCGGCATGAAACGGCGCGGAGCGGGCGCGTGAAGATCGCGCTTTTCGGCGGCAGTTTCGATCCGCCGCACGCAGGACACGACGCCGCGGTGAAGGCGATCTTATCCAGCCTGAAGCCTGACTTGCTGATCATAATGCCGTCGTTTCTAAACCCTTTTAAAAAGAGCTTTTCGGCGCCGCCGCAGCTGCGGCTTAGATGGTGCCGCACGCTGTGGGGCGACACCCCGTATGTGGAGGTGAGCGATTATGAAATTTCGCAAAACGTGCCGGTACCCACGATAC
>NZ_CALEDC010000330.1 GCF_937949835.1 uncultured Campylobacter sp. | reverse complement strand
GGTCAGGTTTACTATGGCGGAGCAGCCAAAGGATTGGGAAAAGGGTGCAATCGGGCTTAACAGAGGCTCGCTGCCCGATCTTAATAGATGCGGCTCGGTAACGCCAAATACAGCACTACTTGATATCTACGATACGCTTATAAAGCACTATTCCTCGCTCTGCGGCGATGAGCCTAAGGGTGCAAGCGGCTTTGATTTAGATAAATTTTTTAGATATTTGCAATTAGAAAAATTGGAATATTATCTTAAAATAGAGTATAAGGGCAAGTTGATACGGGTTGAGGAGTATGATAAAATTTTAAGGCGCAATGCGTCTAAGCAGCTAGAGCAAGCGGGATCCAAGACTGCAGATACCGCGTCTACCAATGAGTAAATTCTATAAATTTACAGACGCGATTATCGGCTTCGCGGTTGCTGTGTATCTTGCAAAATTCTATAAATTACGCCGATTTAAAATTTGCGTCGTTTTTGCTTTATAAAACACATGGAATTTTGTCGCTATGACGCAAGCGGTTTGCAAAAATTCCGGCGCGTATGTAAATTTTAAAAATTCCAAGAGTTGCGGCGCATTAAATCATATAAATTTAGGCGTTAAAATTCTACCGATATAGACACCCGCGAAATTCGCCGCTTAAAATTTCGCGCTACAAATTTTTAAATTCCATCTCTAGCTGCTTGCGCCAGTCTTGCAGCGAGCGCTCTGCGCCCACGGCGTATTTTTCGATAAGCGCGTCCGTTTTATTTAGAAACTCAAATAGCTTACCCTCCCACACGGCGGGATTTAGGTTGCTTTGATGCATCGTTTTGATATAAACCAGCTCCTTGCTAAGAGCCTCAAGCTCGTCTAGATAGCTCTCGCGAGCCCCCTCGTCGCGCAGCTCTAGCCGCTTTAGATCTCGCAGTTTGCTCTCTAAAATATTGCAAAATTTCATATACCTTTGCGAGCTAAGCTCTGGGTCTGCGGCGTCTGCGCGCGCGGAAGCCTTTTGGACCTGAAAATACACGAGCGCGCCCACCGCAAGGGCAACTGCGAACATCAAAGCGAAATTAGCCATTTTTTCTCCTTAAGCCGTCCAAGCCCACGACCGCGAGCCCGAACCAAATTAGCGAAAAGCTCAAAATTTTGTAAGTCTCAAGCTCCTCGCCGTAGATAAATACCGCGATCAGCATGCTCATGCTAGGGCTGATGTATTGCATAAAGCCGATCGTAGATAGCGGCAGATACTGCGTGCTTACGGCGAAGGTAAGCAGCGGCAAAATCGTAATCAGCCCGCTTGCAAACAGCAGCGCACCGCTTACGCTAAAGCCGAAGGCGCCGCTTCCTTTCAGCGCGCAGTAGATCAGAAACGCAAGCGCGGGCAGCAGCATCAGCGCCGTCTCGCAAAACAACCCCTCAAAGCTAGGCACTTTTACCTTCTTGCGTATGAGCCCGTAAAATGCAAAGCTAAGCGGCAGTACGAGCGAGATTATGGGAAGCCTGCCTAGGGCGTAAATTTGCACGCCGATCGCCGCAAAGGCTAGCAGCAGGGAAAATTTAGCCGCCGCGCTTAGCCGTTCGTGCAGAAACAAAGCGCCCAAAAGCACCGAAAATAGCGGATTTATAAAATATCCGAGGCTGGTGGCTAAAATTTGATCGGAATTTACCGCGTAGATATAAATACCCCAGTTCGTGCTGATAAGTAGTCCCGTACAAAGCAGCGTGAGAGCGATTTTGGGGGTGCTAAGAAGCCGCGCGACGTTTTTTAAGCGGTGCGTAAAGCAGAGAAAAACGAGCAGCAGCAGGAAGGACCAAACGACGCGATGCGCTAAAATTTGCACCGCGTCCACGTCCTTTATGAGCTTGAAAAATATCGGAAAAACGCCCCACATAACAAAGGTGGCAAGAGCAAGCATTAGCCCTTTAGTGCGGTTTTCTTCCATAAAATTCCTTCCAAATTGCCTAAAGGCGCTATTTTAAGATTTTTTGGGTTAATAAAAGCTTATTTGGGTATAATCGTGAAATTTTACGAAATCTAGGAGGGGCTATGAGTTGGAGTAGGACGTCGTGGAAAGATTATAAAATTTTACAGCAGCCGATTTATCAGGATGAAAGTGCGGTGCAGGCCGCTAAAGAGCGCCTTTACAAGCTGCCGCCGTTAATTTTTGCGGGCGAGGTTCGCAACTTAAAAGCCGAGCTTGCGCGCGCCAGCGAGGGCAAGTCGTTTCTGCTTCAAGGCGGCGATTGCGCGGAGAGCTTTAATGATTTTAGCGCGAATAATATCCGCGATATGTTTAAGGTAATGCTTCAGATGGCGATCATTCTTACCTTCGCAGCGGGATGCCCCGTCGTTAAGGTAGGTCGCATCGCAGGGCAGTTCGCAAAGCCGCGCAGCAGCGACTTCGAGGAGGTTGGCGGCGTAAGTCTGCCTAGCTACCGCGGCGACATAATCAACGGATTTGAGTTTAACGAAGCGGCGCGCAAGCCGGATCCTGCGCGCATGATCGAGGCGTATCATCAAAGCGCTTCGACGCTGAATCTGCTGCGCGCCTTTTCTCGCGGCGGTCTTGCGAACCTGCACGAGGTGCATAAGTGGAATTTGGGCTTTTTGAAAAAGGGCGAGCTGGAGGCTAAATTTAACGAGCTCAGCGATGAAATTTCGCGCACGCTTAAATTTATGGAGGCGTGCGGGCTAAGCGCCGCAAATTCCCCGAGCCTTGCCGAGACGGTGCTTTACACCTCGCACGAGGCGCTGCTGCTGCACTACGAGGAGTGCCTGACGCGCATCGACAGCACCAGCGGCGATTGGTACGACTGCTCGGCGCACATGCTTTGGATCGGCGAGCGCACGCGCGGCGCGGACGATGCGCACGTGCATTTTTTAAGCGGTATCAAAAACCCTCTCGGCGTCAAGATCGGCCCGAGCGGCACCGCAGATGAAATTTTGCGCCTTTGCGACAAGCTCAATCCGCAAAACGAAGCAGGCAGGCTAAACGTCATCATCCGCATGGGCGCGGATAAGATCGGCGCGCGGCTGCCGCAAATTTTACGCGAGCTAAAGCGCGAGGGCAGGGCGATCCTATACAGCATCGATCCGATGCACGGCAACACCGTCAAGGCTGCCAACGGCTACAAAACGCGCGAGTTTTCTAAAATTTTAAGCGAGGTGCAGAGCTTTTTTGAGATCCACGCTGCGGAGGGCACGCACGCGGGCGGCATTCACCTTGAGATGACCGGTCAAAACGTCACCGAGTGCACGGGCGGCTCGTTTAACGTAACGCAAGAGACGCTAAAACAGCGCTACGAAACGCAGTGTGATCCGCGCCTAAACGCAGATCAGGCGCTGGAGCTTGCGTTTTTGCTCGCCGATAATCTAAAAAAGGCGGAGTAGCCCGCCTTTTGTTGCACGTAAGATTCGGTCGCGGCTTGGAATTTTAGTCGTAGTTTGGGGGTATTTTGACGTAAGCTAGCGCTACGACCGCGCTTTGCGCTTTAAATTTAATCATATCTTGGCGCAAGTGATTAAAATTTGCGCGGCTTTAAATACAGAGCGGCTTTGGGCGCAGTTTCGGAGTGGTCAAAATATAGACGATTGAAATTTATACGGGGAAAATTCCAAACCCTATCGCAATGCGCCGTAGGTCAAAATATAGAGAATTGAAAATTTATACCTCGCGCGAAAACGTAAGCCGCGTAAGCGCGCCGCCAAAATACGAGCAATTTAAAATTTTGCGGCATCGCGCCGAAATAATTTTTTGCAGGGGCTTTGAAAACTTCTTGGCGGCTAAATTTATCCTCGCAGACTTGCGGCTTAAAATTTTAAATCCGCCCTGCATGGAATTTTAAAATTTTGCGCCGCCGTGAAATTTTAAAAATTTAGCGCTAAATTTACAGCCCGCGGAATTTCATTTGTGAATTTTGCCGTGTAAATTTTGATCGCTCGCTGCTGTGGGCGCGCCGCTTATCTGTGATCGCTTAAACTAGCGGCAGACTAGGCGGTAAATGCAGCGACATAAACTCGCCTCCATTTTTTCGCACATAGCAATAGAGAGCGCCGCGCTACCCGCGGTATTTTATTCGGCATAGATACGGCGCAGAAGCTCTTGCTTGAGACGGATGCGATGAACGCACGCCGCCGCAGTGATGTATGTTCGGTCGGCTCACAAAAATCCTTGATGATACGTGCGTCGGACGAAAGCGGCTTTGCGCCTGCTTTAAATTTTAGAGCGTGATTTCGCCGTGAAATTTTAATAGAAATCTACGCTCCTGCCGTTAAATTCCGTTACGCAAAATTTTGTGCAGAATTTACGCGGGGTTTTTGCCGCCCGCGTCGCTTCGTTTAGTTACTTTGAGCGCGGCTTATTGAGTTTTAGTGCGACTACGGCGATTGCGACGTTTGCGTCGTGCGTGATGCTAAGGCTTGCGGATTTGATATGAAATTTTTTGCGGATTTTTTTACGTATTTTTAGATGCGGCGCGCCCAGGGCGTCTTTGTAAATTTTGGCGTCTTTGAAGCCGAATTCCGCGCCGATGCCGGTGCCTAGAGCCTTGCTAAGCGCCTCTTTGGCGGCATAGACGCCCGCGATACTTTCGTCGCGCAGTGCCGAGGAGCGCTCGGATTTTTTCAAAATACGCTTTAGAAATTTCGCGCCGTATTTTGCGTGCAGCGCCGCAATCCTGCGCACCGCGGTTATATCCGTGCCGATCTTTATCACGGTCTGGCGCCCCGCGGTTTAAATTTAATCACGATTGTAAGCTCTCTTTAATCTCGATGTCAATGATCTTATCGCCCTGTCTGATCGCGTCCAAAACCGCTAGGCTAGGCTGATCCACGATTTGTCCGAACACCGTATGCACGCCGTCTAGGTGCGGCTGCGCGCTGTGGCAGACGAAAAACTGGCTTCCGCTCGTATCGCGCCCCGCGTGCGCCATCGAAAGTGCGCCGCGCACGTGCTTGTGCTTTTGGCGGTCGCATTCGCACTTTATGCGCCAGCCGGGACCGCCCGTGCCGGTGCCGCGCGGGCAGCCGCCTTGGATTACGAAATTTGGAATTACGCGGTGAAAATTTAGCCCCTTGTAAAACCCGCTGCGCGCAAGGCTAGCGAAATTCGTAACCGCCTGCGGGGCTTCATCTGCGAAAAGCTCCAGCTTCATATCGCCCTTTTCGGTTTTGATAACTGCGTATTTATCGCGCGCCAAAGCCGCTGCGTCGATGTCGTAAATTTTTAAGCTTTCCATTTTTTTCTCCTATGCGATGTTGGTGTAAACTGCCTGCACGTCGTCGTCATCCTCTAGCCGCTCAAGCAGCGCGTCTATATCGCTAAGCTGCTCCTTGCTAAATTCGTGCTTTTCGTTGGCGACGAATTTTAAGCTTGCGCTGATGATCTCAAGCCCTATCTTTTCGATCCCCTCGTTTAGAGTGCCGAAGCTTTCGTATTCGCCGTAGATTAGAAGCGTCTTTTCGAGCTCGCCCTTGTCGTTTTCAAACTCGTTGATCTCAAGCTCGCTAAGACCGAAGTCGATGAGCTCAAGCTCCAGCTCCTCGATGTCGCGGCTCGGCAGCTTAGTCTCAAAAACGGCCTTATGCGAAAACATAAATTTCAAACTGCCGCTCGGCAAAAACTCGCCCTTGGCTTTGTTTAAAATCGACTTAACGTTCGCGACGGTGCGGGTCGGGTTATCGGTGGCGCATTCGATTATTAAAAGCGCGCCGTGCGGCGCCTTGCCGTCGTAAAAGATCGTTTTGATATCGGCGCTATCCTTGCCGCTTGCGCGCTTGATAGCCGCGTCGATGTTGTCTTTGGGCATATTTTGCGCCTTTGCCGTAGCGATCGCGGCGCGCAGCTTGGAGTTCATCAGCGGATCTTCGCCGCCCTCTTTCGCCGCCATCGTTATGGCCTTGCCCAGTTTTGGGAAAAGTTTGCTCATCTTCCCCCATCTAGCTTCTTTTGAAGCGCGTCTGTATTCAAAAGCTCGTCCCATAAAATTCCTTAAAGCTTAAATTTAAAACGGGTGATTATAACGAAAAACCCTTAAATTTCAGGAGCGGGCGTTGAAATAAAATTTATTAAAAAGTAGTATAAGTTTTGAAATTTTAATCCAAAGGAGAGGCTCATGGCTTTGAAACAAAGCGTAAAATTTAAGGCGCAAAATATACACTGCGAAAACTGCGCGAGGACGATCAAAAACGCGCTTAAGGACGATTTCGGCGAGATCGAGGTGGATGTGGCAAGCGGAGTGGTGAGTTTAAGCTTAGATCCGCGCGACGAGGCTAAATTTAAAGAGGAGATGGACGATTTGGGCTTTAGCGTCGCAGAAAAGCTAGCCTGCGAAAACTAACGGATGCCAAGCAAAATCACTCTAAATATCGTCGGGATGAGCTGCGTAAACTGCTCCAATGCGATCGAGCGGGTAAGTCGCAAGATCGAGGGGGTGCAGGACGCGCACGTAAATTTCGCAAACGGCAGCGGTGAGTTCGTACTTGCTGATCCGGCGCTTGAGGAGACGTTAAAAGCCAAGATCAAAAAGCTAGGCTACGACATCGCCGTGGATTACGAGGATTTGGAGCGCAAAAAGCGGAGCAATCTCAAAGCGGCGCTATTTAGGCTGATCCTCGCTCTCATTTTAGCCGCGGCGGTGATGGCTGTGGAGATGAGCGGCTTTTTAGGCTTCGTTCCAAAAGCGCTGCTTTGCGCGGCGATGGCGTGCGTGAGCTTGTTTTACTGCGGCAAGAACTTCTTTTATCACGCTTACGGCTCGCTGAAAAACAGAAGCTTTGATATGAACGTACTTGTGGCGATGGGAAGCTTTTTTGCGTTTGCCTATTCGCTAACGGCCGCGGCGTGGGTCTATACGCACGGCGCGCAGAATGAATTTACCAATCTTTATTTCTCGTCCGCCTCGATGATAATCGCCTTTATTTCGCTCGGCAAATACCTAGAAGAGCGCAGCAAGATGAAGGCGAACGACTACATCAAGGGGCTAATCGATCTAAGCCCTAAAACCGCGCTTTTGATCAAAGACGACGGCACGATAGCCGAAGTGCGCGCAGAAGCGCTAAAGCCGGGCGATAAGGTTCTCGTAAAAAACGGCTCGGGCATCCCATGCGGCGGGCTTATCGTAGAAGGCGGCGCGCAGATCGACGCCTCGCTCATCAGCGGCGAGAGCTTGGCGGTTTATAAAAGCGTGGGCGATGAGGTAAACGCAGGCTGCGTCAGCACCGACGGCGTCATCTACGTGAAGGTGACGAAATTCCCGCATCAGACGCTACTTGCCGAGATTAAAAATCTGCTGAACGAGGCGGGCAACAAAAAGATGCCGATCGCGCGCTTTGCGGATAAAATTTCAAACATCTTCGTGCCCGCGGTGATTTTGATCGCGCTTGCTAGCTTTATAGCGTGGATGGCGCTTGACGGGCGGCTCTCATATGCCGCATCCGCCGCTATCTGCGTGCTTATCATTTCCTGCCCGTGCGCGCTAGGTCTTGCGACGCCGATTGCGATTGTTTGCGCGATCTCAAACGCCGCAAAGGCTGGAATTTTAATCAAAAATCCCGAAATTTTAGAAATTTTAAAAAGCGCCGACGTCGCGGTTTTCGATAAAACCGGCACGCTTAGTAAGGGCGAAATTTCGGTAAGCTTCAGCGATCTGAGCGCCCAAGATCTCTACGCTCTGGCAAGCGCGCAAAAGCTTAGCGAGCATCCGATCTCAAAGGCGATCGTAAAATTTGCCGAGCTGAAATTCGGCGAAATTTCTAAATTTAACGGCGAGTTTGAAAGCATCGCGGGCAAGGGGATCGTCGCGAAAAATCCCACCGGCGAAATCCTTTGCGGCAGTGCAGGCTTTCTGCGCGAGCGCGGCGTGGATGCGGGCGTCGAAGTAGAAGCGGAGGAACTTTTAGACAAGGGCTTCGGCGTCGTTTACTGCGCGATAGGCGGCTCGTACGCGGGCTTCATCGCATTTAGCGACGAGATCAGAGCCGAAGCGCGCGGCGTCGTGCAGACGCTACAAAGCAGCGGCGTAAAAACCGTCATGCTAACGGGCGATAACGCCAAAACGGCAAATTTCGTCGCTCGCAACCTCGGCATCGACGAGGTAAGAAGCGGAGTGCTTCCAAGCGGCAAATATGAGTTCATCAAATCCCTGACCGATGAGGGCAAGCCGGTGCTTTTCGTGGGCGACGGCGTCAATGACGCGCCGAGCTTAAAAGCGGCTAGCATCGGCGTCGCGATGAACGGCGGCAGCCCCAAGAAGGAGATGTTCACACCGTTGACGAGACCAAGCAGCGCACCCACCAGGAGGATCAGCATCAGACCCCCACCGAGAGGAAGGTTCATCCAGTCCCCCGAGAGGAAGATTCCCGCGAAGACCGCCACCAGCGTCATGCCGGTCCCGGAGCTCAGGTCGATGCCGGAGGTGGCGATGACGAAAGTGGCTCCCAGCGCCATCACCCCGATGTAGGCGGACTGCTGGATGATGTCCAGGGCCACCCCGAACTGGGCGAAGTTGGGTGCCGCGAAGCAGAAGAAGAGGTAGATGATCGCGAGGGCCGCGAACACGAAGATCTGCTGCAGGGAAGATTTCGCGATCCGGAGGACCGGATTCGGCGCCGCCACCACCTCGGCGGTCCCGCTGTTGTTGCTCACGCTGCGTTTCCTTTCAGCTGCGCCTTGCCGACGGTGGCAAGTTCCATGATGTTCTCCCGGATGGCTTCCTCGTCGTCGAGGAAACCGGTGATGCGGCCGTGCGTCACCACCGCGATCCGGTGGTTCAT
>NZ_CALEDC010000329.1 GCF_937949835.1 uncultured Campylobacter sp. | reverse complement strand
CGCGCCAGCCATCCGGTCCATCCGCCGCAAGCTCGAATTTATCGAAATCAAAATCGAGCTTCACGCGGAATTTAACGTTAAAATTTGCGTCCGTAAAAACTAGCTCGTTAGCACCCTCTATTTCGCCATTTTCGCCCGCTTCGCCCACGCGAATGCAATATCCGCCTTCAACGCGCTGCGCCTGCGTCATAGGGCAGGCTTTAGCGATGATTTTAAGCTCGCAACTGCTCAAATTTAAGCCGTAAATTTGACCCGAGCGCGTAAAAATCAAGAAATTTAGCTCATCTTGCTTAAAAATCGCCGTGCAGCCCCTTAATCGCTTTCGCATGCCCGTCTGCGTCTCAAAATCGTAAATAAAAAGCGTGTCATCGGTCGCCGTAATAGCCTTTTTATAGCCGTCCTTGCTACTTAGCGCGATAAAATTACCGTATTTTAGCACGCCCTTTTTGTGCTTTGAGATGAGCGCGAGATCCGCGGCGTTAAATTTATAAATCGTGTCAATAAAGCCCAAAACTACGAGCGTGCGGCCGTCATCGTCAAAGGTCGCGGCACGGGTAAAATCGCGAAAAGGCGCGCCGGCTAGCTGCTCGCCGCTTTCGAGCGAGAATTTTCTAAGCTTCATCTGCTTTTGCTCGTCGTTATCGCCTGCGTAAAATGCGCGATCGCCCTTTATCAGGACGTTTTCGCCGATATCGCGAAGTCTGTTTTGAAGCCTGCTTTGCCATAAAATTTTCATCCGTCGCTCCTTCCGTCTGCGCGTAAAAAACACAGCGCGATTTATTGCC
This sequence comes from uncultured Campylobacter sp., assembly GCF_937949835.1. Taxonomy (GTDB): domain Bacteria; phylum Campylobacterota; class Campylobacteria; order Campylobacterales; family Campylobacteraceae; genus Campylobacter_B. The sequence continues at coordinate 487 of NZ_CALEDC010000329.1, read as the reverse complement.
ATTAATTTGCGCTAGCGGTTTTATCGGCGCGCATGCTAATCCTTGAATTTATTGCCTTAAAATTTACGCTATTTGTGCGGCACTCGGTATCGGTCAAATCGGCATCTGAGCCGTGCTTCGCTAGCAAATTTATCCGCATAGCGTTTGGACCGGACTAGAAAGAAATTTAACCGTGCGCTGTTTGAGCGAAACCGCAAAATTAGCCTTGCAAATTTAGATCATTTTTTCGGTTTATTTTCTTTGATATAGTCCACGGCGATGCGCTGGCAGGCGATCTTGTCGTTCTTTTCGAGGCATAAAGTCTCCAGCTCCTCGCGGCTGAAATTTTTGTAATCCTTGATTGTCTTTTTGCCGCCGCCTCCCATCACGAAGTATATAAGAGCCGCTAAAATCGCCATCGCAGCGATTAATCTAAGCATGATTACCTCCTAAATTTCATAGATTTTGCGCCAAATGTGCGAGCGAATTCGGCGCGTATCTGTTTAAA
>NZ_CALEDC010000328.1 GCF_937949835.1 uncultured Campylobacter sp. | reverse complement strand
GCTGCTTTTTAAAATTTGCATCCGAAGCTTGCAATCACAGTATCCTGAGGGTGTCTGAGATGAAATACATAAAAATCCCGAGCCCGAACATGACGAAAAGCCCCAAAAATTCGACGTAAAGCTTCAGGCTTACGAGCCGCTTTGAGCTTAGCTCGTTTGCTTTCGCGCCGAAAAGCGCGGCTAAAAATATCACGACGCTCATTCCAAAACCGATGAAAAGCGCACTTGCGACACTAAGCGCGAAGCTTCCGAGGCTGAAGGCAAGCACAAAAATAAGGATCGTGCCAGGGCAGGGCACGAGCGCCGCAGCAAGCGCGATAAGCCACTCTTGCCCTTTCTCGCCGCCGCTAGTCGCGCCATTTTGCAGAGAGCGAGACGAGGTTTGGTTTTTGGAATTTGTAGAATTCAAAGTCTGTTTTTGCTTGTTTTGGGTAGACGAGTTTTCTTCTAGGCTTGCGGTTAAATTTGAATCTGAATTTAGCTCTGCCGTTGTGGCACCCGAATTTTCAGTATCTAAATACTGCGCGGATTCGCCGCCAGGGGTTTTAAATTTAGAAAATTTATAGCTCTTTGACGCTGCGTGAGCGGAATTCCCGGCGTTTGTAAATGCCGTATTTTTTAAGCGGGCGTCAGTCTCTGCGGTCTTTGCGACGGAAGCGCAAGCGGCGCAGGAGCAGCCCGCATCGTGGTGGGCGCCCGATCTTACGCGGCGAGCTTTGTCGTAGATGATGAGCGCCGTTATGACGATGATCAGAAGCGCTGAAATTTTCGTTGTGATCGAGGCGGAGTTTGCAGAGACGAGCCCTGCGACATTTTGCAACACAAACATGCTCGCGCTTACCAAAACGAGCGCTCCTAGGACGTGTAGAAGCCCGATTTTAAGGGCAAATCCAAAGGCCTTGATGTAGCTTCCGCCATGGGCTAAGAAATAGCTCGCCGTTAGCAGCTTCGCGTGCCCTGGACCCGCCGCGTGGAAAAAGCCGTATATGAAAGAAAGCGCCAAGACCCATAGGATGGTGCTCGCGCTTGCATGCTCGCTGCTTGCGCGAAACGCCGTTTTGAGGCTTTTCATAAAATCCATCGTCTTTTGCGCGACAAATCCCAGCGAGACCTCTTTGTGCTGCTCGCTTGAAATCTCGTCGCTGTCGGATGTGGCGCCGTTTTTGCTCGCGTTATTTTGCGCTAAATTTAAAGAACTCTCCTCGGGCGGCGTCGCTAGATTTTGCGTAGAATGCGCGGAATTTAAAGAGTTGTCTCGTCTCGCCGTTAAATTTTCGCTCACGCCTTTATCTACAGGCGCTGCAGAATTTGCGGGACCATCTTTTGCCTGCGCGTCCTTTTTGGCGGCTTTATTAATCTGCGCGAGAGTATCCGAAGCGGCGATATTTTTTTGCGCCTCTGCTGCAGCCTCCGAAACAATATCGCCGACGGATCTTTGGTTTGATCTGCGCGCCGAGCTGGAATTCGGTTTAGCTTGACCACCTTGCGCAAGTTTGCTCTCTGAGCCCGCAAGGCTCTGCTGGCTAGATGCAACACCGCTCTGCGCTAAATCGGAGTTCGGCGCGCTTGAAATTGGCGGTTTTTTATCTGCGATTTTTGGCTTTTCGCCGCTAAATTCTATAAAGGTGGTGGTTAAATTTGAATTAGGCTTCGCTACAAAGCCCTCGCCTAGATTAATGGGCTTGTCGTCAAGCATTTTGAAATTGAAAAATCCTTGATCGTCGTTAATGGAAATTTTAAGAACGCGGTTGTTTCGCAGTTCGAAGCCAACCTTTTGATCGAACTCGAACACGAGTCTGCCCTTTTTGACGAGGCTTATTGCGTTTTTAAAATTTCCCTTGATTTGCGTGCCTACGAGATTGCTAAGCGCGGGCTTTGCGTTTTTTGGCGCTTGATCGTAGAATTCCGCCTCGCAAAGGTAGTTTTTGGGGGTTAGATAATCGGTCATCGCCTTAGTTATCTCGGCAAGCTCGCTATTTTCAAGCTTGCCATTGGAATTTATATCGTAGGTCTGCATTATGACGTCGGTAAAATTTTGAGAGAAAAGCCACGAAAAATGTAGGCTTACGATCTTGCCGTCTTGTGCGACGGGAGTGATGCTAACGTGCGCAGTGGGCGTGTATAGGGCGCACAGAGCGCACGCAAATATCCGCGAGCTAAAGATCGCGGATAAAAGTAAAATTTTAATAAATTTCATCAACTACAAATTTTCTCCGAAAACGTCGATCGTCTTTTTCATCGTCTCGTACCAATCTAGCGGCAGCTGATCGATCTCCATCACCTTTGCGCCTGTTTGTGCGGCGATGGTTTGCGCTGCCTTTTTGGAAAACTGCGGTGCGACGAAAATCACTTTGATCTTCTCCTCTTTGGCTTCCTCGATCAGCTCGGCTAAATCCGCAGGCTTAGGCTCTTTGCCCTCTACTTCGACTGCGATCTGCTCCAAATCGTATCGGTGTGCGAAATAGCCCCAAGACGGATGATAAACCATAAATTTCTTTCCTTTGACGCCCGCTAATTTTTGCTTTGCGTAAGCGTCCAGCTCGTCAAGCTTTTTAGCAAATTTATCGAAATTTGCTTCATAAATTTTAGCATCCTTAGGATACTGTTTGGTTAACGCGTCTTTAATATTTTTAGCTTGAATTTTTACAAGCTGCGGATCGAGCCAGATATGTGGGTCTAAGCCGCCGTGATGATGATGGTGCTCGTGCGCCTCGTGGTCTTTGTCGCCATGCTCATGATGCGCGTCATGATCGTGATCATCGTGATGTGCGCTATGATCATGTTCGTCGTGATGGTGATGCTCTGCCATAGCCATTTTAGTGATGCCATCTTCGGTGTGGATTATCTTCATCTTCGGATACGATGCGGCAAGCTTTGGTAGCCAGACTTCATCAAATTCTATACCGACTGCAAAATACAGATCGCTATTTTCTAGCATTTTCATCTCCGAAGGCTTAGGCTCGTATGTGTGCGGATCGGCGCCTTTGCCTACCATTGTATTTACCTGCAGGGTATCACCTGCGATCTGTTCAACAAAATACTTCGTAGGAAGTATGGTCGTGGTGACCGTAGGTTTGGCGAATGCTACGCAACTAGCTGCTAAAAGCGTGAAAACAAGCTTTTTCATAAAATTCCTTTCCAAAAAAATTGCGGAAGTATATCAAAAGCAACTTAGTTGCAACTTAATATAAATTTATCTAAATTTCGCTATCATCGCTTAAATTTTAAAAAAGGCGTAAAATGGATCCCAAAGATTTTTTAGCGAGTCACGATATCGCTCCTACTGCGCTTAGAGTGCAGATCGTGCAGATCCTAAGCGAGAAAAAATGCCCGGTAAGCTACGATGAACTAGTAGAACTAACGGGCGCTAATAAAACCACGATATATCGCAATATAGCGCTTTTGGAAGAGAAAAATTTGATAATTACCAGCGAAAATAATCATAAAAGCTTTTATGAGCTTACCGACGGCGCCAAAGCGTATTTTGTCTGCGAAAGCTGCCATAAAATGGAGGAGATTTCGATGCCAGCTTTGCCACAAAAAAATGTCAAAAGTGTGCTCGTGCGAGGATTGTGCGAGAAGTGCGGCGGCTGAGGCGGGAAATTTAATCAAAAGCGCTCAAGGAAATTTGGCTAAAACGCTAGGGCAAAATTTAACCGATTTTTAACGGATTTTTATAAAACAAACGATATAATCCGAGCGTTTCATATTTTAAAAGGGAAAATTCAGTGAATAAAAACGATACGATAAAAGCAATAGAGAAGTTTGTAAGTTCTCAAGAAATGACGATGTTTCGCCTGAAAAAGGGTATCTACGGCGATGCGATGAAAAATCTTGATCAGGTTTTTACGCCGTATAAGGAGTTTGCCGAGTTTTTCAAAAATCCCGCAAATAGACTGCAGGAGCTGTTAGGCAACATCGCGTACGAATCGATTTTAAACTACACTGAAGCAGGGCTATCGCACTGCGAGAAGATCCACTCGATCTATTTTGTGGAATCCAAAGGATTTTTCAAAAGCGGGCTAAAGTATATCGAGCCTGATGCGACCGCTAGAGAAAGAGCCAAGAGCTATTACGACAAATTGCTGGAAAATAATGAGAAGCTTAACGAATATATCGATATCGGCTTGCAAAGGCTACATGGCTTAGAAGCAAAGGTTTTCGAGTAGGCTAGGTTAGCTTTGGGATTTGATTTGCGCGGCGAAATTCTATCGCAAATTCTTGGCGCTTAAAATTCTATGATTAAATTTCATACCTTTTACAGATTTCACTTATACTATTTAATTCCGCGTTAGCGCCGCTTTTAATTGCACATATGGTAATAGGGCGGCTTCAGGAATTTCGTGGCGGCAGGCATTATCCGATACGATCAAAGAAATAATCTAAATTTTTAAAGCTCAATGAAGTGGGTTTGAAACAATCAAGCTTAGCCTAAATTCCGTGGAGCGACTAAAGCAGGCTCTAACATAAACTAGCGCTTGTTTGAAGTCTGCAAATTTGAAATTTTGCGGCTAGCGCGAACGGGAATTTAAAATTCTAGCGCCACTTTAGATTTCTGCGAAATGCGGAATTTTAAAAATAGGTGCTGCGCCTGCAATAAGCAAAGCACAAGATTTGAAATTTTATTAGA
>NZ_CALEDC010000327.1 GCF_937949835.1 uncultured Campylobacter sp. | reverse complement strand
GAAAAACGCGATCTTAAAGCAATATCAAAAGCTTTTTGCGATAGACGGCGCAAATTTAAAATTTGACGACGACGCGCTAAGGGAGGTCGCGAGCCTTGCGATCAAGCGCAAAACGGGCGCACGCGGACTTCGCAGCATAATCGAGGAGATTATGATCGATATTATGTTTGATCTGCCTGAGCTTAAGGGCTATGACGTCATCATCTCAAAAGAGGTCGTAGACGGCGTCTCCAAGCCGATACTTGTAAAACAAAATTTAACTGCATAAAGGGGATAAATGTTACTTGATTCGATTCTAGGATTATTTTCAAGGGATATGGGCATCGATCTAGGCACGGCAAACACGCTCGTGCTGCTAAAAGATAAAGGCATCATCATCAACGAACCGAGCGTCGTCGCGGTACAAAACGAACGCTACGGCAAGCAAAGGATCATCGCCGTGGGCGCCGAGGCTAAAGAGATGCTCGGGCGCACTCCGGGCGATATCGAAGCGGTGCGCCCGATGAAGGACGGCGTTATCGCGGATTTTGATATGACGGAGAAGATGATTAGATATTTCATTGAAAAGACCCACAAGCGCCGCTTTTTTGTAAGCCCGCGCATCATCATCTCGGTACCGTATGGACTAACTCAGGTCGAGCGCAAAGCCGTGCGAGAAAGCGCGATGATAGCGGGCGCACGCGAGGTTTATCTAATCGAAGAGCCGATGGCTGCGGCGATCGGTGCGGGACTTCCCGTAAATGAAGCGCGCGGCTCGCTGGTCGTGGATATCGGCGGCGGTACCACCGAGATCGGCGTTATCTCTTTAGGCGGCATCATCAGCGCCAAATCCGTACGCGTCGCGGGCGATAAGATCGACGCGAGCATCGTTAATTACGTCAAAGAAAAATATAGTCTACTTATTTCGGAACGCGCGGCTGAGGAGATTAAGATCAAGATCGGTACGGCGGTGCAGCAGCAAAAAGATCTTACATACACGGTCAAAGGAAAAGACCAGATCAGCGGGCTTTTAAGCTCGGTCGATCTTACGAGCGAGGACGTTAGAGAGGCGATCAAAGACTCGATCAGAGAGATTGCCGATGCGTTAAAATTTGTGCTAGAGAGCATTCAGCCGGAAGTCGCCGCCGACATCGTCGAAAACGGCGTCGTGCTAACGGGCGGCGGTGCGCTCATTCGCGGATTAGATAAATATCTAAGCGACACCGTAAAGCTTCCGGTTTTCGTCGCGGACGAGCCGCTGCTTTGCGTCGCAAACGGCACGGGAAAAGCCCTAGAAGAGATCAAATCGCTAAAACAAGCGGCAAATGACTAATCTCAAACTCCTCCTCGTCGCGGTTTTGCTGGTAGCCGTTTCGCTTACGTTCGGCTCATATATCCACGGCAAATTTATCGGATTTGCAGGAGGAATTTTAGAGGTTTATTACGGCGTGAGCGATCGAGTAAAAAGCGCCGTTAGCGAGCATTTTAACCAAGCCGAGACGATCAAAGTTTTGCGCGAGGAAAACGCTGAACTAAAAAAATCGGCGATGCTGCTTAGCACGTTCGCGGGCGAGCTGAATAAAATCTTGATCGATAAAAACAGCTCCATTTATGAGCCCAAAGTCCAGCTCGTAAAGGCGCTGAGCTACGCGAATCTAAACGACTACAACAAATTCTTCGTAAATTTTGAAAATTTTAACCCAAACAAAATTTACGGCCTCATCAGCGAGGGCAAGACCGCGGGAATTTTAGTAAATAAAGACGGGCGCCCGCTTGCGATCTTACAGCGCGACGAAAAGAGCAACTTCTCCGTTTTCATAGGAGATACTCAAATTCCTGGCGTCGCAGGCGGCGAAAATAACGAGCTCGTAGTTAGATACATCCCGCAATGGCTCGATCCCAAGGTAGGTGATGAGGTACTTACCAGCGGCAAGGACGGGATTTTTTTTGCCGGCGTGTCGGTAGGAAAGGTTAAAGAGATTCAAAGCGGGAAGCTATACAAAAGCGCCGTCGTAGAGCCCTACGTGAGCTCCGAGATGCCGGCGTTTTTGTATGTCGTTACAAAGGAAAATTGATGCCCAAAAGAGATGATATTAAGACGATTTTGCTGATCGGTAGCGGTCCGATCGTAATCGGCCAGGCGTGCGAGTTCGATTACAGCGGCACGCAGGCGGCTAAGACGCTAAAGAGCCTCGGATATCGCGTAGTGCTAATAAACTCTAACCCCGCTACCATTATGACCGATCCCGATTTTGCCGACGCTACCTATATCGAGCCGATCACCAAAGAGAGCATTTTGCGTATCATAAAGCGCGAGGGCGTCGATGCGATCCTGCCTACGATGGGCGGACAGGTCGCGCTAAACGTCGCGATGCAGGCTTACGAAAGCGGCGAACTAGCGGGGGTGAAATTTCTAGGCGCCAAGCCTGAAGCGATAAAAAAGGGCGAGGATAGGGTAAAATTTAAAGAAGCGATGATTAAGATCGGAATGGATCTGCCTAAATCCAAATACGCCTACAATATCGAAGAGGCGATGGCTGCGGCGAATGAGATCGGCTTTCCGCTCATTATCCGCGCTAGCTACACCCTGGGCGGCGCGGGTAGCGGCGTAGCGTACAATATCGACGAGTTTAAAGAGGTCGCGCAAAATGGGCTAGACGTGAGCCCGATAAATGAAATTTTGATCGAAGAGAGCCTGCTTGGATGGAAAGAGTTCGAAATGGAGGTGATCCGCGATCATAAGGACAACTGCATCATCGTCTGCTCGATCGAAAATTTCGATCCGATGGGCGTGCATACGGGCGATTCTATCACGGTTGCGCCCGCTCTTACGCTAACTGACAAAGAGT
>NZ_CALEDC010000326.1 GCF_937949835.1 uncultured Campylobacter sp. | reverse complement strand
CTCTCAAGCATCAGCTCCAGCGTGCTAAAGGTGCTTGCGTAGGCGATGAAGTAGGTTCCCGTCTCACCGCCTTGCACAAACGGCATATTGCCGCGCACGACCTTTTTATCGTCGCCGACGTTGGCTGCGGCGGAGTGCGAGTTGCTAGGCTTGATCTCCTCGCTCATTTCGATGTCGTTTTGTTTGCTGCGCCCGATGACGCGCTCCTGCTCTGCGACGCCCGCGGCGTTCCACGCGCTCATATCGTGGATATATTTTTGCGTAAAAAGATAGCTGCCGCCCTTGTACGCCGCATCCTCGTCGCCTACCTTGGCGAAAAAGTCGCGATCTGCGCCTTGCGGATTTTCGGTGCCGTCCACAAAGCCGATGATAGCGCGCCCGTCGTAGTATTTAAAGCCGCAGATCTCCTCCTCGCACGTCGCAACATCCTTTAGCGCGGCTCTGATCTCGCTTGCCATATCGTAGCAAACGGCTTGATTCGCCGCTCTGATGTGGATATGGATATCGCCTCCGGTAGCGGGCGCGATGTGCTTGTCACCTCTAATCTCTTCGAAATTTTTTAGCTCCTTCGGCAAAGGCTTCGGCAAGCCGAGCATTTTCCACGCCTCAAAGCCCACGCCCAGCACGCAGCTTGTTTCGCTAGCCGCGCCGAATCTCGTAACGGCGGTTTTGTTTAAATTTATCACCAGAGCGCAAAGGTCCTCGAAAGCCTTTTTGCAGGCGGTCTTGCCCGCACCAAAGCGCCAGATCATAAATACGGTGTTGTTGCCGGGCGCGTCGGTTACGTTTTGGGATTTTGCGTGCGCACAGGCGCAACTTTTTTCTTCACTCATTTTTCTCTCCTTCAAAGTGAAATTTTAAAAGGAATTTTAGCGCAATATCGGTAAATAACGCGCGTTTGGGTAAAATTTGCACAGGATTTAGGTACGAAATTTGTGGATAGAATTTTGCAAGCGTAGCCCCCAGATCTAAATTTGAAACGAGTAGAATGCCGTAGAATGGAATTTTAGTGAAATTTTAAGGCGCGACGCGCGAAATTTTATTTCGGCGGCGGAGCTATGATTTAAAAGCGTGGAATTTTATTTGCGCGGATGAGGACCCTTGCCGCCAACGAGCGCTGCCGCGTCTCGAGGCTTTTTTGCGATTGAGGCGCTTGAGTCTAAGAATATGAATTGAAGTAGTGGCAGATGGGAAGGGATTCGAACCCTCGAAAGCTTGCACTTTACACGCGTTCCAGGCGTGCTCCTTCAACCGCTCGGACACCCATCTAAATTAAAAGTCGCGATTATAGCGAAAATCTAAAATTTTGCCAAATTCCGTTTCGGCTCGCAATCCGCCTCGCCTTTAAATTTAAAACGCGGCGCTTAGAATTTTATCGCGCTGCTTGTAATTTCGCCGTGCCGCTTAAAAATTCTGTCGCGCCACTAAGCCAAGCCGCTTTGCGCTTCCTAGCCGAGCGACGATTTTACCTTGCTGCGGCCATTTTAAAATTTAGATTATCTTTGAAATTGGAATTTGCCGCCCGCCGCGGGGCTAAATTTAAAAAGCGCAAGCAGATTTTTCTTTCATACATCCGCTTGCGCCATAAAAGCCGAGCTGCGCTTTAAATTTACGGCTATTTTAAAATTTCGCGCTACTCGTAAATTTAAAGCTAATTAAAAATTCTATCTTTCGGGAACGCGGACATATCGGGCTGCACGTCCTTCTCCGCGCCTAGAAGCGCCTTTATTTCGCTATCTTCTATGCTAAAGCCGCCGCCAAGCGCCTTGTAGGCGTTTACTGTCGCGCTTAGCACATCAAGATCTGCCTGCACTTTATTTAGCTGCGCGCTAAGCAGGTTTCGCTGCGAATCCAAAAACTCCAGATGGTCGCTGTAGCCCGCCTGATACCTGCTTGAGGCGTTTGAATAAATTTTGCTCTGCGAAGCGACGAGATCGGCGAGGCTTACCTGCCTTAATTTTGCGTTTTGCACGCCGACAAGCGCGTCGCGAACGTCGCCGAAAGCGGTTTTAAGAGCTTTGTCGTATGCGATGAAGCTCGCGTTTTGCTCTAAATTTGCAAGCTCTACGCGCCTTTTTTGGCGGCCGAAGTCAAGCAGCGGCCCTACGAGCGAGCCGCCGATGCTCCACGTGCTTGCGCTTGCGGTAAACAGCCTGTCAAACTCGCCGCTTGCATATCCTGCCGAGCCGGTAAGCGAGAAGGTAGGGAAGTAGCCTGCCTTGGCGACGCCTACTAAGAAGTTGCTCGAGCGCAGATTTTCGAGCGAGCTTGCGACGTCGGGGCGGTGCAGGATCACGTCGCTTGGGATTCCGCTTGGGATCTGCGGCGCGCTAGGCATTTTCGCAGCGGTCTGCGGCGCGCCGCGTAAAATTTCATCGTAGCTCTTGCCCGTTAGGATATTTAGCGAGGTCTGCGCCGCGGAGAGCTGATTTTGCACACTTATCAGGCTTGCCTCGGCGCTTTGGACCGCGGCTTTGGCCTGATAAAATACGATCTCGCTAATCGCGCCCGCATCGAGCTGCTTTTTGCGGTAGTTTTGCGTATCTTGATAGCTTTTTAGGCTGTCTTTTAAAATTTTCTCCTGCTGCTTTAATGCTAGTAGCGTAAAATAGGTCGTCGCAACCGTGCTGGTGATCGTGTTTTTGGCGGTTTCGTAGTCGTATTTCGTCGCATTAAATCGAGATCGCGCCGAATCTACGCTATTGCGCACGCGCCCCCAAAGATCGATCTCGTAGCTTAGCACGGCGCCGATCTGATACGAGCCGTGGGAGTTGCGATCGGGCCGGTTGCCGAAATTATTCTGACGCACCGCGCTGCCGCTTAAATTTACGTTCGGCAGGTATTCGAGCTTGCTTAGCCCTAAATTTACGCGCGCATACTCGACGTTATTCAGCGCGGTTTGCAGGTCGGAATTTTGCTCCAGCGCGCTTTGGATCAGGGCGTTTAGCTGCGGATCGTTAAAGCTTTTCCACCACTGCGTGCTAACGTTCGTGCTCGCGTAATCCGCCTTAAAACCGGTCTGTTTTTGTGGCGTGACGGGCTTGAAGTTGCAGCCGCAGAGTAAAATTCCAAGCGTCAAGGCGCTTAAGAGAGCGTTATTTATTTTCATCGTTCACCTCGTTAGTTTGGACTTTTTTGCCGCGTCTATCAAGCCAAGCGTTGAAGCTTTCGAGCAGGTAGAAAAACAGCGGCACGAAAAAGATCGCGATTGTAGATGCCGCGAGCATTCCGCCTACGACGCCGGTTCCTAGCGCGTGGCGGCTAGCAGCACCAGCGCCGGTGGCGATAACCATCGGAAGTACGCCAAGTCCGAACGCAAGGCTCGTCATCACGATAGGGCGGAACCTCATCTTGGCGGCCTCGACGGCAGCTTCCGCGATCGGTCGGTGGTTGTTTAGGTGCTCGTTCATCGCAAATTCCACGATCAAAATCGCATTTTTCGCCGCCAGACCGATTAGAAGTAAAAGTCCGATCTGAAAATATATGTCGTTATTCAGCCCGCGGAAATATGTAAACACGAGCGCGCCGAATACCGAAAACGGCACGGCGGTAAGCACGGCAAGCGGCATGAGCCACCTTTCGTATTGAGCCGCCAGGATCAAAAATACGAATATCATTCCGAATACGAATGCCTGCGCGCCCTTGCCGGTCTCGCTGACCTCTTGATATGCAGAGCCCGCCCAGCCAATCGAATATCCGCTAGGAAGCTCCTCTTTTATGACCTCTTGGATCGCGGCGATCGCCTGACCCGAGGTGTAGCCCGTGTTTGGCTCACCCATAATCTGCGCTGCCGGGAAGGCGTTAAATCTATTAACGGAATCAGGACCCAGCGAGCGCTCAAGCCTCACTAAAGAATTTAACGGTATCAGATCGCCGCTGCCGCTGCGGACGTAGAGCGATTTTAGATCGTTAGGATCGTCTCTATAGTTTTGCGTAGCGCGGATATAGACCTTAAACGTGCGGCCCAAGAGGTTAAAGTCGTTGATATAATACTGCCCGATGGTGGAATTTAGCACGGTGAAAATGTCGGCTATCTTAACGCCTAGCATTTTTACCTTCTCTTTATCTATATAGAGCTTATACTGCGGGAAATCGGTATCCAGCGTCGTTCGCACGAGCTTTAAAGCGGGGTGTTGATTGGCTTTGGCAGTTACGCGATCCATATCTGCGCGAATTTCATCGTAGCTCTTGCCCGTCGTGCTTTGCGCGTAGAGCTCAAATCCGCCCGTAAGTGAAAGACCCATGATAGGCGGCGGCGTGACGACGTAGGTCATCGAGTTGCGATCGGCGCCGTAGAGCTGCCCGTTTAGCGCGGCGGCTAAGGCAAAGTTGGAATTTTCATCGCCTGGGCGATCTTTCCAGTCTTTTAGCTTCATAAAAAAAGCTCCCGCATTTTCTCTGAGTGCTCCGGCTAGCATATCGTATCCCGTGATTTGGGTTATATCTTTTACGTTTGGATACTTTTTAGCGATGCTTGCGATGAAATCCTGATCGGCTTCCGTTCTAGGCAGCGTAGATGCAGACGGAAGCGTAGTCATCGCCATAATTGAGCCCTTGTCTTCGTTAGGCACTAGGCCGCTCGGAGTAAGTTTAAGAAGCTCTATCATTGCATAGATGATGATGCCTACAAAAACGAGGCTGATTAGTACGTGGCGAAGAACCATGCCGACGCCTGCGGCGTAAATTTTAGTTGAGATGCTAAAAAGATTATTAAACCATCTTATAAAGAAAAAAGGCTCAGATTCCTTTTTTTGCAAGATTAGAGCGCAAAGCGCGGGTGTTAGTGTAAGGGCTACGAAGCCTGAAAAACATACCGAGGCTACGAGCGTTAAAGCAAATTGCCTCTGCATAACCCCCGTAAAGCCCTCCATAAACGCAACCGGCACGAAAACCGCTGAGAGCACGAGCACGATAGAGATGACGGGCGCTACGATCTCGCCCATCGCCTTTGTAGTGGCTTCTTTGACGCTGAGTTGCGGCTCCTCGTGCAAAATTCTCTCTACGTTCTCGATTACTATGATCGCGTCGTCCACGACGATGCCGATAGCAAGGATAAGCGCGAAAAGTGTGATTAAATTTATTGAAAATCCGAAGGCGTAAATTCCGATAAACGCGCCGCAGATCGATACGGGCGCAGCAAGCGTCGGAATGATTGTCGCTCTAAGATTGCCTAAGAACATATACATAACGATGATGACGAGGATTAGCGCTTCAATGAAGGTATGAATGACCTCTTCGATCGAGACCTTTACGAAGCTAGTCGTATCGTAGGCGACGTCGTAGGTCAGCTCTCCTGGGAAATTTGGTTTAAGTTCGTCTATGCGCTTATTTACCGCTTCAACTACGGCTAGAGCGTTGGCACCGCTTTGCATAAAGATAAGCACAGGCACCATCTCTTTACCGTTAAATTTCGCCGAGATATTGTAGCTTGCGCCGCCAAGTTTGACATCGGCGACATCTTTTACGCGCAAGAAATTCCCATCTTTTTGCGCGCGTATGATTATATTTTCAAACTCTTCGACGGTTTTTAAACGACCCTCAGGCTTGATCGCATATACGTAGGGATTGCCTAAGTTCATCGGTTGCTCGCCCATCTTGCCCGCGGCGTATTGACTGTTTTGCTCGCTTATTGCGGCGATTATCTCGGCGGTCGTAACGTTAAATTTCTTAAGTAGCTCGGGCTTTACCCAGATCCTCATAGCATAATCTTTTGTGCCCAGCGCTTGAGCTTCACCGACGCCCGGCACGCGCTTTAGCTCATCTACGACGTTGATAGCTACGTAGTTTTGCATCTCTACGACATCCATCTGTTCGCTAGGATCGTAAAATGCAAGCACTTCGAGCATCGTACTGCTACGCTCGGTGACGGTTACGCCGTAGCGGCGCACTTCGTCGGGAAGTAGCGTAAGAGCTGGCGTGACGCGGTTGTTTACATTGACTTTCGCATCTGCTGGATTTGTGCCGATTTGAAAATATACGTTGATACGAACATCGCCGGAGGAGCTCGCTGAGCTTTGCATATAGATCATATTTTCAACGCCGTTAATTGCGTTTTCAAGAGGAGCTGCGACGACGTCGGCTATAGTTTGCGCATCCGCGCCGCTATATGTAGCACTTACGACGATTTGCGGCGGCGTGAGTTGCGGATACTCCTCGACGGAGGAATTTTTAAGAGCCAAAACGCCCGCGATTACGATGATGATCGAAACAACGCAGGCAAAAACGGGGCGGTTGATGAAAAATTTAGAAAACATTATTTCCCGCTTTCCGCATTGCTCTGAGATAGTTGTTCGTTAGGCTGCCCCGCTACGTAGGGATCGGTGCTCGCGGGCACCGGAGTGACCTTGGAGCCCACGTTGATCTTTTTAAAATTATCCAAAATGATCTGATCGCCGTCTTGCAGTCCGCTTGAGATCGTCGCCGTGCGGGTATCTTGCGCTGAAATTTTGACCACTTTTTTAGCGACCTTTCCATCTTGCACGACGTAGACTATGGTGTTGCTAAGATCTTGCTTGAGCGCAACTTGCGGAATTTTAAAGCCGTTTTTCTGATAAAAACCCTCGACACTTACTTTAGTAAAAATTCCAGGGCGAATTTCTAAGCTTGGATTTGGAATTTGAGCTTTGGCGCTGACTGACGCGGTGTTTGTATTGATGACGCTATCGATGAAGCTTAGCGTGCCGTTGTAGTCCTTGCCGCCGAGATTTATGCTGACTTGACGTCCCAGCTGCTTCCACTGCCCGTTTCTTAAATTTGCATCAAGCTCCAGCCTATCGACGTCTGCGATGCCGAATTCCACGTCGATCGGATCAAATTTGCTAAGACGCACCAGATCCTCACCCACATTTACATATGCGCCCACGTCCTTTTGCGTATCGCCCGCCATGCCGTCAAAAGGCGCGGTCACGAGCGAGTGGTCAAAATCGATCTTGGCGCTTTTAAAATTTGCTTCAGCTACCATAAATGCGGCTTTTGCGGTGTCAAAGTCCTTTTGGGAGATCGTGTTGCTAGCTTTTAGCGCTTTGGCTCTTTTGTAGTCCGCCGAGGCGTTTTGCAGATTGGCGTTTGCGCTGTCAAACGCCGCTTGGTAGCGCGAGCGGTCTATCTCGTAGAGCACGTCGCCCTTTTTGACGCTGTGCCCCGGCTCAAAAAGCTGCTTTTCGATGGTGCCCGAAACCTGCGGCTTTAGCATTATCTCAAGCTCGCTCACGGTCTGTCCGTTAAATTTTAAAATTATCGGCACGTCGGCGGATTTGGCGGTAAATACGCCTACCGGCAGTGCGGGAGCCTCGCCGCTTTGCTTTGCGCCGCTTTTCTCCTTTTTTTCAAAATAGGAGCAGCCCGAAACCAAAAATGCTGCGAAAATCAAACTAGCGACTTTTTTCATGTAATTTCCTCTATTTGGGTTAAAATTTTGTATTTGTAATAGTTATTACGAATAAATTACAAATTATAATAAAAACTATATAAATAAAACTTAAATTTAGCCCGTAAAATAATATATCAGACGGAATTATAGCGGAATTTCGATATAATCGCGCTAAAATTTTAAAGGCTTTTTATGAAAAGAATTCTTACTATCGCGGGTTCTGATAGCGGCGGCGGTGCTGGCATCCAAGCCGATATCAAGACGATTAGCGCGCATAAGATGTTTGCTATGAGCGCTATTACGGCGCTTACAGCGCAAAATTCGCGCGGCGTATTCGGCGTGCTGGACGTTTCGCCAGATTTTGTAGAGGCACAGCTGGACGCGATTTTTAGCGATATCTTTCCGGATGCCGTTAAAATCGGAATGATCTCCAATGAGGGGGTTGCCGAAGCCATCGCAAAGAGCCTGAGCAAACACGGCGCGAAAAACGTCGTCTTAGATCCCGTGATGGTCGCCACCAGCGGCGGAGTTTTGATGAAACAAAGCGCGCTGCATGCGCTAAAATACAAGCTCGCTCCCGCCGCGGAGATCATCACGCCCAACGTGCGCGAAGCAGAGGTTTTGGCGGAGATGAAAATTTCAAGTTTAGCCGATATGTGCGCCGCAGCGGTTAAAATTTCGCAGTTTTTCGGCGGCGCGATTTTGATTAAAGGAGGCGATCTGACGGCTGCGAGCGAGGCTTGCGGCGCGGCGGGAATGAATACAGCGCGAAATTTTAATGCTTCGCAGCAGGAGACGGGCGAAAACGAGGCACTCAAAAATTCTGCGGGTTTGACGGAGCACGCGAATTTCGCGAGTGAAAATTTTACTAATGAATGCAAAATTTTAACGGCGCGCGCGGAGCCTTCTTTTGAGCAAAATTTATCCGCAGCCTCCCTAGGCGCTGGTCTTGAACCGAGCGGCGAGGACGAGGGTGGGTATTTGACAAATTCCGCGGTCGATATTTTGTACGAAAACGGCAAATTTTACGAGTTTTCCGCGCCTAAAATTGCTACGCGCAACACCCACGGCACGGGCTGCACGCTCTCAAGCGCGATCGCGTGCGCTTTGGCGGCGGGGCTTAGCCTGCCTGCAGCTGTAGCCCATGCCAAGGGCTTCGTGCGCAGGGCACTGGGCTGGGGTGAGCAGATCGGACACGGATGCGGCGCGATAGATCATTATTTCACGGTCCAAGATCCCTTCGGCGCGGACTTTGACGGATCTTGCGCGAACGAAATCAAAATCATCGCCCTGGATTAAAATTTCAAGCGCTCATTAAAATATCCCTGTAATAGTTGGAATTTTAAAGCTCTGTTGCTAATTAAATTTAATCTAGCGGCACGAGATCGTCCAAATGGCTCGTCGCGACTTGTGATAAACGGCGGAATTGCGCGACTAAAAAGCGTGTTGCATGGGGTATGTGCGCTTAAAATTTTGGTTGATTTTTAGACACCATAATCCGCGTAGAATTTTAAAGAATTTTTGAATTTTATTGTAGGGTTCGCGTTGCAAGTTAGGGCTTTCCTTATTTGCCTTATGCTATAGCCCTGCTTCGTGGCATTGTTAAATTTGCGTTATTTCTCATAAGGCTTTATACGCGAAAAAAGAGAGTTAGAAATATAAAACTAGTCATGCATTCACTGCTCACGTTACTGCCTGCCTTCGCCCCTTCAAGGTAGACGCATCATTGTATGCCGACCATTGCGCTATACTTGCCGCAGCATTGCGACACCGCTGCGAATTCGCGATCCATTCCTTTCGTCTCATATTTGCTGAGTTCGCTAAAATTCCAAATTTTCTAGCAAAAGAGTTATAATGGCTAAAATTACGTAAATTTAGGAATTTAAAATGCACTGCAAAAAAGGACTACTACTCTTAATTATCGTCTCAGGGATAATCTCTGCCGCAGATAACTGGATCGCATCGCTACTGCTACCTAGCATCGCAGATACGTTTGGGGTGCAGGTAAGCGCCGCCTCCGCAGTTTTGACGGCATATCTGATCCCCTATGGCTTACTTCAGCCGGTTTACGGACATCTTAGCGATCGCTACGGCAGAGGTAAAATTTTAATCTCGCTAATGCTCTTTTTGGCGATATTTACGCTTCTTTGCTCCACTGCAAAAAGTCTAGCGTGGCTTGTTTTATTTCGTTTTTGCACGGGATGCGCGGCGGCGGGTATAATCGCTGTCTGCCTCGGCGTTATAGGCGATGCATATGACGATAAGGATAGACAAAAAATCGTAGCGATATTTCTAGGCTCGGTATTTTTAGGGCAGGGGCTGAGTGCGGCTTTAGGTGGATGGGCGGTGGCTAGATTTTCTTGGAGGGAGATATTTTTAGCCTTTTCTGCGCTGTCTGCGGTATCTTTCGTATCACTATTTACGCTAAATTTCAAAGACGCTCCGAAAAGCAAAGGCGAGAGCTTCGTAAAATCCCTAGCCAGCTTGAGCGGCGATGCTGCGCTTTTGAGAAGCTATTTTTTGGCTTTATGTAACGGCGTAATCGTGCTTGGGGCGTATTCATTCATAGGCGCTTATCTACTTAAAAAGCTGGGCTTGAGCTCAAATTTTGCCGGAGCCTGCCTTATGCTTTACGGCGTCGCTTGCTTTTTGGCAGGAAACGCTGCTAGATATTTAAAAGAGAAGTTGCCGCCAAAAGAAATTCTATCCCTCGGCTTTTTGGCGTCCGCTTCGGCGCTGTGCCTTTTGGCGAGTTGCTTTGCTGCCACTGCATATGTAGGGACGTTTTTGCTGGGATTTGGCTATGTTTGCGCGCAGTCGGTCCTAGCAAGCGCAGCGCTTCGTTGCGGCTCCGCCAAAGGTCTATCCTCTGGGATCATAGGCACGGCGATATTTTTCGGAGGCGGCATCGGTACTGCCGTAGGTGGCAAGGCGCTTGAATATTTAAGCTACCAAGGGCTATTTTGCGGCTTTGCTGAGTTAGCCGCCGCGCTACTGATTTTTTACCGTGCAAGCTTTAAGGGCACGCGTGAAATTTAATGCTCCGCAACAATAGCAGAATTTAAAATTAAGTATACTTCGCTCTTCGCTGCCGAGATATTTCATAAAATTACGCTATTTCAGGGCGCCGCATTGGCATCGTCGTAAATATCGCGGTACATTGCATCACGCTGCCGCTTTTTCAGCTTCCGTGATATGAGCATGTTTCGGAATTTTTTGGGCACGCGGTTTGGTTTTGGGCGATCGAAGTATTCCGCCGCGATCTACGAAATCGCGTAACGGGTGAGCCCGATCCCGCGGACCGCTCGGGCGCTTCGCTCTTCTAGCTAAATTTGGAATTCCGCCCCGTTTAGTGCGGAATTCCATCATTTTTTATAAACGCAGTAAAATCACGATAAATTTTTATGTTAAAATTATGATTAATAAAATTTCAAAAGGAGCGGCAATGAAATATAAAATTTTAATTGCAACCTTTACGGCTGCTCTGGGCTTACAGGGAGCGCTTGCGAGCGATTTTGACGAGCAGGCTTGCGCGGCGCTAAAGGGCACGAAAATTTACGATACAAAGATCAGTGAAGCGATCTGGAATCAAAGCGGCGAAATCGGCGCCGATAAGATGTCTGCGCTAACCGGCGGAGCCAAAAAGACGCTAAAAGCCGCGCCGCACTGCATAATTCACGGCGAGATAGCCTCGCGCACGGGCTCGGACGGCAAGCATTACGGCATAAAATTTGAGCTGCGCTTGCCAGGCGATTGGAACGGCAAGCTGCTATTTCAGGGCGGAGGCGGTTTGGACGGCTTCGTAGCGCCGGCTCTTGGCGCCGTGCCTATCCGCACTAGCACCGCAACGCCCGCGCTTATGAGGGGCTATGCGGTCGTCACGACCGATTCGGGACATCCTACGCCTACGCCCGAGTTCGGACTTGAGCAGCAGGCGCGGTTAGACTATGCCTATCAGGCCATCGGCAAGGTCGCGAGCGTCTCAAAGCAGCTGGTTTTTGCAGCGTATAAAAAAGCGCCCGCGCACAGCTACTTTATGGGCTGCTCAAACGGCGGGCGCTCGGCTCTGATGGCGGCGCAGAGGTATCCGCTGGAATTTGACGGCGTAATCGCGGCAAATCCGGGTTTTAGGCTTTCACGCGCGGGGGTTGCGGAGCAGTGGGACAATCAGCAGCTTATGAAGATCGCGCCTAAAAACGCCGCTGGGGAGAAAATTTTTGCAAACGCCCTTACACAGGAGGATTTGGATAAGCTAAGCAAGGCGGTTTTAGATAAATGCGATGCGCTAGACGGCCTAAAAGACGGAATCATCGGCGCTTGGGAGAGTTGCGAGTTTGATCCTAGCGGACTTGATCTACCCAAAGATAAAATTTCTACGATAAAGGCGATATTTGACGGCGCAAAAAACAGCAAGGGCGAGCAAATTTACAGCGGCTGGTTTTACGACGCGGGGGTAAATCAGCCCGGCTGGCGCATGTGGAAGCTTGGCGACTCGCAAAGCGCCGAGCCAAATGCTAGAAATATCGTGCTCTCAAAGGGTTCGATGAATTATTATTTTATGACGCCGCCGCAACCGGAGTTTGATCTGATGAACTTTGATTTCGATAAGGACGTAGAGCGAACATTCGAAACCGCGGCGATAAACGATGCGATTTCGACCAAGCTAGATAGTTTCCGCGCTAACGGCGGTAAGCTCATCATCGTAACGGGCGTTTCCGATCCCGTGTTTTCAGCGATGGATCAGCGCGATTGGTTCAAAAAGCTAGTGGAAACGAACGCGGACGCGGACGAATTTGCGCGATTTTTTGCCTTGCCTGGGATGAATCACTGCGGCGGCGGTAACGGCATCGATGACGTCGATCCGCTAAGCGCGCTTGAAGCGTGGCGCGAGCAGGGAACGGCTCCATCTAGCCTGCTAGGCAAAAGCACGAGCCGCGCGGGCAAACAGATCCCGATCTGTGCGTATCCTAAAGTCGCTACCTACGTAGGCGGCGACGAAAATAGCGCGAGTAGCTTTGAGTGCAGATAAAATTTATTTAAAGGAGCAAAGATGAGAGGTAAAATTTTAATCGCAGCTTTTGCAGCGCTGCTTTTGTGCGGTTGCGCGGCGCACGATGCAAAGCTAGGCAAGGAAGCGAATAAGAGAAGCGAAAGCGCGGCTGCGGACTGCGGCGCTAGTGAGGGCGTCTGCAAGGTGCCCGCGGTGCAGGGGCCGATGATAGGCGGCGGCACGGATGAGCACGGCTGCTTGGTCGCCGCGGGGCAGAGCTTTTCAAAGATCAAGAATGGCTGCGTGCAGGTTTTTGATGTCGCGGACGTGAGGCTGCACGACCCGGATAACGCTACGCTTGCGATTTACGGGATATTTTCCGCGGATAAAAGCAGGGTAGAAATTTTTTGGGCGAGCTTGCCGCAGAGCGAAATTTTAAGCAAAGTTAAGGGCGGCTACTACGTTTCGAAGGACGGAAAAATTTCTCTGCTAAAAACAAAAAGCGGCAAGGGCTATAAGATCCACAGAAAATAGCGGGTGAAATTTTAAGCCCGCTAAATTTCGCGCGCCATGAAAGAATTTAATCCAAGCACGCCAAGGCTTGGGCCTGCTCAGTAGGCTAAGACGTAAATTTAGGGCATTAATACCGAGCCGATTCGGCTATTCGCGGTTCTGTCGCCGATAAAATTTAATCAAAGGAGCAAAAATTGAGGTCATAAAAGTAGATCTACAAAAATCATATCCCAAACCCGGGCGCGACGACGCTTGTATCGGCCAAGTACGGCGGCGACGTCAATGCGATGGCGATAACGTGGGCGCAGGCGCTTGACTACGACAAGGTTACCATCGTGCCGCACAACGGCTCGTACACGCGGACGCTCATCGAAAAGAGCGGGTATTTCGCCGTGCAGATCCCTACGGCAGCGCAGGCGGAGCTGGTTAGCGAGCTGGGCGCCGAAAACAACTCGCGCTTTGATAACGCGGACAAGATGAAAAACGTGGAAATTTTTTATCAAGATGACTCCCGCGTACCGCTGATCGCGGGCTGCGCCGCATGGCTCGTTTGCAAGCGTATCCCTGAGCCTCATAACGAGCAGAGTTATGATCTTTTCATCGGCGAGGTCGTCGCGGCGTATGCGGACGAGCGGATCTTTGACGGCGGACGCTGGCTGTTTGAAAAGATCCCTGACGAGCTAAAGACGCTTCACTACGTCGCCGGCGGTCGGTACTATCTGGACGGCAAAGCGATAGACACCAAGCGCACGCCCATAAGCGGCGAGTAAGCCGCCTCGCAAAATGCCGGCAAATTTGTAAATTTAAGACGAGCGCACGCGTAAATATGCGGCGAACTTC
>NZ_CALEDC010000325.1 GCF_937949835.1 uncultured Campylobacter sp. | reverse complement strand
GTTCTTCCCAAATTTTATAAAATTTATCTTCTACTTCTTTTGCGTCGTAAAATTCCGCTACCGGGTCCGTGCCTGAGCCTTTAAATTTTAAATCAAAATCAGCCGCCGTCGATGTCGAAGTCAAGATGCTCTTTGAAGTAGGCGCGCAGCCTGCGGCGGTCGTTGCGACCGGGCGTGATCGCAAACCACAGCACGCGGTCATTTAGATCCTTGCCGCGGATCAGCACGGTGTCGCGCAGCAAGATGTCGTGAAAGTCGCCGTTTAGCCGCCACGACGAGAGCGTCTTGGCGAAGATAAAGATCACGACGCCCACGACCATTATCACGAACGCCATCCCCACGCGCTCGCTCATGGCGATACCGACTAGCCATAGCACGATCATTGATCCGATCCCAAATTTAAAGAGTTGCTCGTTTTTTACGTAGCGGGAGTGGCTAAGCGCCGTGTAGCCGGTGCAGGTGCGCAAAAAGCCTGGAGTGAGCCTAACGTAGTCGATGTTAAAGAGCAAAATTTCGCTCTTGCCCGCGCCCGAAACGAAGGTGATCGCGTGGTCGCTAAATTTAAACAGCCCGCCGCCGTCGCGCCCCTGATACCAAGCTACGCCCGCGATCAAAAGCCCTAAAATCCCGCCTCCACCGCGTCCGTGACCGTTTCCTAAAAAAATTTTATCTAAATCTAGCCCTGCCGACATGCCGTAGAAAAATATAAAAGCCATCATCGCAATGACGAAGATCACGATGAAGGAGTTGTCGTTTTTGACGCTAAATCCGCCTGCACTCGCGGTTCGTGCGCCGCGGCTGCGAAGGGCGGCTTTGTAGTCTTTGGTAGTAAAAGTAGGCATCAGCTTCCTTTATTTCAGGGTTTCAAAACAGCTTGCGCGTGATTTTAAAGTCCGTTTAAAACGGTGGAATTTTATAAAATTTCAGATCAAATTCGGATTAAATTTTAAATTTGAAGAGGGTTTAAAATTTCAATGGATTTCAAATTTAAAGGAATTGAAATTTGGCCGTCTAACTGCGCTTAAATTTTTTGCGCTTTCGCTCAAATTTATAAAAAATTCGACGCGAAGCGGTACCGAAAGATCGTAAATTTAGCCCGAGCTAAACCCCATTTTTGTATAATCGCACAAAATTTTAAAGGAGAAAAAATGAAAAAATTTTTTGCTTTGCTTCTTGCGGCGCTATTCTTTGCCGGTTGCGGGCAGTCTCAGCCGAAAGTACCAATCGCAAGCGCGTATAAATTCAAAGGCATTACCTACTACCACATCCAAAACCATAATCCGAAAAAATTTGTCTATCAATCGCCGGAAGCAGTCGAGAAAAAGTACAACGAGCAGCTTTTAGCGGCGCTAAAAGAGGCAAACCTGCTGGATCAAAACTCTACTGATGAGCTTAAAATTACAATAAAGCACCACAGGGGCTTTACGGGCGAAGCTACTCCGTTTCCTAGCGATAGAATCGGTGGCATAGAGTTTATCTATGAGGTTAAACTAGTAAGAAACGGCCAAATTTTAAGAAGCTACGTGCAAAATGACATCGAGCATTACGATCCGGGATTTTTCGGCAATATGAAAACTATAGCGTTGCAAAATACGGATGATAGCTATGAAAATGACGCGATCGCAGCCATGGTTAAGCATTTAATGGAGATCATAAAGAAATTTTAGCGGTCGACTTGGGCGCAACGCACGCATTGATGCCGCATTTGGCTAAATCATAAATGATTTTTTGACGTCTCGGGAGCTTTTAAATCGCGGAATTTTA
>NZ_CALEDC010000324.1 GCF_937949835.1 uncultured Campylobacter sp. | reverse complement strand
AAAATTTCAGCGCGTAATAGGTCGTAGAGCCCGCGCCTACGAACAGATCAAAATCTGCGAAATTTAAATTGCGATCTGATGCAGCGTCTAAATTTGCGCTATATGATACGGCATCTGAATTGGTGCCATTCGGCGCGGCATCTAAATTTATGCTATCTGATGCAGCGGGGCTGTTTAAAGAGGTATTATTTAAATTTGATCCGTTTTTACGGTCCGTCGCCGTGCCGCCCCTACCGAGGTCGCACTTAAAAATTTTAAAATAAAGCCCGAAAAAATCAAGCACGTAGGAGCAGAGTTTAAGAAGCTTGTTTGCGTAAGCGATCCTACAAAGGCAAAACTCAAGCGCTTTTAGCTCGCAAAATGCGATGCTTTGGTTCTCGTGCCCCTTGCGGCCGTCACTTAAGATGAGCGCTTTTCGATGCGGATTTTTTGCGGCGGGCGGATTTGCGCAGGAGCTTTCGCTGTTTAAATTTAAAGAGCCACCGCCTGCGTGCCACGCCCAGCCCGAAGCGCCCGATCTTAAATTTTTATCGCTAAAGCTTTCACGCCGCAAAGTGCAAGAGGGACAGCCGCAAATCGATATGAAATTTTTAAAGTCCGAATTTTTGCTATCTCGCGCGGCGGCGATCACCATAGAGCTCTCAGGATTTAAAATTTTACTTTCTTGCTCGGCACCGCCTAAATTTTTGACGCTTTGCTTTTTTGCAAAAAGGCGCGAGCCCTGCGGCGCAGATAAATTTCTTATGACGCCCCATCTGCTCTCGCCTCTTAGAATTTGCCGCGCCATCAGTCCATCTTCCATCGTTTGTGTATCCAAAACCACTGCTGCGGCGCGGTTCGCACGACCTCTTCGAAAATGTCGTTGCACTTTTGCGTGATAAACAGCTCGGCTTCGTCCTTATTTAGCCCTTCAGGTAGCGGCGGAAAGTCCTTGATCACAATCTCGTAGCGATTATCCGCGCTGCGCCGCGCAAAGATCGGGATCAGCACGGGATGAAATTTCAAATAAAGCGACGCGATGGTCTTCGTGGTGTAGCACTGCCGTCCAAAAAAGGTCGTAATCAGGCTATTTTTAGGGCCCGGCTTTTGATCGGGCAGAATGCCTACGTTGCGCCCCTGCTTTAGCGCCTGCACGAGCCTGCGCATCGCATCGTCCTTGTAAATAAGGTCGTTGCCGTAGCGCTCGCGAAACGGCGTCACGAGCCGCTCTTCGATCAGCTCGTTATCACTGCGACGCCCGACTACCGAGACAGGAAAGCCATTGGCGCCGAAAAAATTAGCTAGAATTTCCCAATTTCCAAAATGCGCAGTAAAAAATAAAATCCCGTGCGGATTATCACCTTTTAGCTTTCGGACGCGCTCTAGCGCCTGCTCGCTGTTTGAAATCAGATCATCAAATTTTAGTCTGCCATTGTAAAATAAAAGCGTATCAGTAAGCGTCCTAGCGATACTGCGAAAATTCTCGATCGCAAGAGCGTGAAGCTCACTTTCGCTTTTTTGCGGATAGGCGGCGCGAAGGTTGTCTTGTGCGACTTTAACGCGCCTACTAAGCTTCCACGATGCAAAAAGTGCGAGCTTGTCGAAAAATGCGAATATGAAGCTTTTCGGCGCGAATTTTGCAAATTTTATCAGACCCAGCGCCAAAAAATATTGGATTTTTTCCTTCATAAAGACCTCGTTTTAAATGCGAGATTATATTGAATTTTGGCTAATTAGTAGCTAAAACGCTATTTGCCGAGGCAAAAATTGCTAAACATTTCATCTAGAATTTCGTCTCGCTCAAATGGACGCGAAATACGTGCAATCGCCTCAATCGCGCGATTTATCTCAAATGCAAAAAGCTCAAGCTCGCCGCAAGCCAGGCGCTCGCTCGCGTTTTTAAGAGCCGCAAGCGCGCTCTCGCAAGATAGAATTTGCCGCTCATTGCTTAGCATAAGACCATCGAAATTTTGAGAATTTAAGTAGCTCTGCAGCGCGGTTAAAATTTTATCCACGCCCTCATTTGCAGAAATTTCAAGTGGCGCAAAAATGGAATTTGCTTGGGTATTTTGCCTAACGGGATTTATTGCAGAGCTATTAGGCGCGATGGAATTTGCAGAATTTTGTTTGGAATCATCTTTCGTAAAATTCTTCTCAACACAGCTTGCAGTAGTGCGCTCGGTATTTGGCGATGATAGTCCCGCTTTTGCGGCGAAATTCTGTTCCTTTGGATTTATGGAATTCGCAAGAGTTATTTGGCTTGTAGGCGCGGAATTTGTGGAAGTAAAATTTTGCGCGCTTAAGTCATGTTTTAAATTTTTAGCTTTTAAATTCTGCGCGCAAGAATTTAAAGAAGCGTCGCGGGTCCGACTTTGCTTTAAATTTTCGGCTGTGAAATTCTCTGATATGGGATTTTCGGCTGCGAAATTTTTTTCAGAAAAAGCCTCTAAATCCTCGTCAAGATCCTCCGCGCTAGGATGAAATTTACGCGGCAAGTCGCATTTATTTAAAACGTAGATGATTTTTTTGCCTTTTTGTTCGCGCAATATTTTTAGGATCTGCGCGTCCTCGGCGTCCCATTCGCGGCTTGCGTCAAACACTGCCAAAATCACGTCCGCCTCGCTTGCAGCGCGAAGCGAATATGAAATGCCGATACTTTCGAGCTTTGAGCCGCTGTGTCTGATACCTGCAGTATCGACTATACGGATTAGATGAGTGCCTATCTGCAGGCTTTCTTCGATGAGATCGCGCGTAGTGCCCGCTTCGTCGCTCACGATAGCGCGACTAAAGCTCAGCATAGAATTTAAAATGCTTGATTTACCGACATTGGGCTTGCCTACGATCGCTACTTTAAAGCCCTCGATTAGTCCCTTGCGGCTGCGGCTGATGCGAGTGATTTTTTCTAGAGAAGCGATATTTTGGCTAAGCATTTCTTGCGAGTTTTGCAGCACATCAGAAGGCAGATCATCCTCCGCGTAGTCGATGCAAACCTCGACAAAAGCTAACGTCTTAACCAGAGCCGCGCGCAGATTTGCGACGAAGTCTGCTAGCTCGCCGCGCAGGCTGCGCGCTAAAGCTTTAGCCGCACTTTGTGAGCGAGAATTTATAAGATCGCTTATGGCTTCGGCTTTACTAAGATCCATTTTACCGTTTAAAAACGCTCGCTTACTAAACTCACCCGGATTTGCTATGCGCGCACCCAGAGCCAGCACGGCATCTAACGCCAAGGATGAAGTCGTAAAGCCACCGTGGGTCTGCACTTCTACGACATCCTCACCGGTAAAGCTATGCGGAGCTTTAAAATATATCAAAATCGCCTCACCGAACGCTTCGCCACTCACGTCAAAAAGATTCACAAGCGTAGCATAGCGAGGGCGCAAAGAACTGCGATGTGAAAGGCTTAGAGCGATAGATAGCGCTTCCTCGCCCGAAATTCTAATTATGCAAATTCCGCCGATGCCGTGAGCCGTAGCGATAGCGGCGATAGTCTCGCTCACGATTAGCTTTTTTCGTCTACGATGACGATTTTGCCGCTACGCGTGGATTTGATGCCCACGAAACGATCCGGATATGCTTGTTTTAGCTTGTCGGCTACGATTTTGATAAATGCGCCATCAAAAGCCTTCGTGACGATACGCTCATTTCCGGAGCGCTCCACGAGCGCATTTACATAAGAATCGATAAATCGTTCTTGATTTTGTAAAAATTCCGCGATTTCAAAAACCACAGCAAGATCGTATCTGATGCTGATCCAGTTGTAAATCATATACGAAAGCGCCTTGTAGCGGTGCCCCTCTTTGCCTATCAAAAGCGCGCTATCCTCGCCTTGCAGCTTGATATAGACAGTATTTTCGTCTATTTTGCTAACATCGCTAACTTCGATATTAAACTCGCTTGATCTGAAAAGTGCAGATAGCTTCTCTTTGATATCGGATAGAATTTCATCCGTCACAACGCCCTTTTGCTTTTCTTTGCGATGTTTAGAATGCGTGGTGCGCGGGCTTTGCGGCTCTGATTTATCGCCCTGCTTTTTCTCTGCTTTGCCGGTTTTGTTTTGAGAGGCGCTAAATTCCGGATTTTCGCTAAATTTCTCCCCTTCGAGAACCGCTTCTATTATAGCATTTTTTTTAAAAAAGCCTAAAAACCCACCGCTTGGATGCTGCAGCACGCGCAC
>NZ_CALEDC010000323.1 GCF_937949835.1 uncultured Campylobacter sp. | reverse complement strand
ATGCTCCGCTTATAGCTATAGCAAACATTACGGGAGTGCTCGCGACTCCGATTAGGCGGTGAGTGCCGCGCATAAAATATATGGCCCGATCTAGCCTCAGCGAGAATAAGTTTTGCCAAAATTTTTTGTAGATAAAAAAGCCGCTAATGCCGATAAGTAGCGCGCTAAGCCCCACGATACCCGTAAAAATTCTACCGCCGCGACCTAAAAACAGCTCCGCGTGCAGTTTATTTATCGCGCCGATAAAGCCCTCATCTCGCGGCATGGGCGCGCCTTTAATCTCGCCGCTAAAGGCATCTAAGTAAATTATGATCCGCTTTTGCAGTTTCTGAGAGGAAAGTCTGATTTTATCGGTCTTTAAAGGATCTTGCGCGATGCTCCAGCCCATGATCGCATACTCTTTAAATTTGGAATTTATCTCGGATTGCAAAGCGCTGAATTTCATTCTAACGGGGAATTTCGCTATGCTTTCTTGCGTCCTAAACACCTTGTCTTTTAGCAAAACTTCATTGATCTGCTCCGCGTAAACTAAAACCGAGCCGCTTATAGAAATGATTATAAGGGGTATGCAAAATATCAAAGATAGCCACAAATGAAATTTGCGCGAGATTTTGTGAAAGGATTTAGACAAAATTTTCCTTTTTTTGAAAATTATTTTAATTAAGACGGCGTTATTTTAGTGAAAATTGTATTAAAGCATCTTGAAAGTCGTTATAATTTTATAGCTAAAATTTTACGGCGTAAAATTTGCTTGAATGATTTATCTATAGAAATTTTAAAAGCTATTTTAAAATTTTAAGAGCCGAGCGAATATTAAAATTTTCGCGCACAGGAGAGTTTAAATTTAAAGCAAATTTCGGATTTTAAAATTTCAATATCACGCAGGGTCGTGTTTGGGTTGCAGGCGTGGACGATCAACGACTCAAGTGGCTTGCAAATTCCGCACTCGCCAAAAAAACTCTGCGTTGCAGCGATTTAAATCTTTTATCGCGAAATTTGCAATCACGCGATTAAAAGAATTTACCGATAAGCGCGTATCCCCACAGCGCGGCGTTGAGAAATAGGCTCATCATCACGGCCGTGCTTGCGGTGTCTTTGGCGCCCTTGGCTAGCGGGTGGATTTCGCTCGTGGCAAGATCAACCGCGCGCTCTATGGCGGAGTTTATGCACTCAAGCGCGATGGTAAAGACCGCGCCGAAGATCAAAAATAGATTTAGCACCGCGCCGAAATTCCAAAAAAATAGCGACAGCAGGAGCGGGACGAACACGCAAAGCTCGAGTCTAAAGCTACGCTCGCTGCGAAGCATCTCGGCAAGACCTGCCATCGCGTAGCCCCAGTTGGCAAAAAATCGGTATTTGGGCTGATTGCGCATAATTTTCCTTTAAATTTAGTCAAAATTTCGTATAATCATACCAAAATTTTCAGGCCAAAGGCTAAATTTGAAACTGATTAGTTGGAACGTAAACGGATTGCGCGCAGTGCTCGGCAAAGACGGCTTTGCGTGGCTTGCGGAGCAAAACCCCGATTTTTTGGGCTTGCAAGAGATCAAGGTGAGTGAAAAGGACGCTCCAAAAGGGCTTTACGAGCTAGGATTTTCTCAGATCGATCTAAATTCCGCCGCACGCGCGGGCTATTCGGGCGTGGCGAGCCTGGCGAAATTTAAAAGCGAGACGAGCAAGGCGCTGTTTTTCCCCGACGACGAGGGGCGCGTGCTGCAGCACCGCTTCGGCGACGTCGTGCTTTTTAACATCTACTTTCCCAACGGCCAAAAGGACGAGGCGCGGCTAGCCTACAAGATGGAATTTTACGCGAAATTCCTAGCCTACGCGCGCAGCCTTGCGGAGCAGGGGCTCGGGGTGATATTTTGCGGCGACGTGAATACCGCGCACCGCGAGATCGATCTTGCAAACCCCAAAGCAAACTCCAAAACCTCGGGCTTTTTGCCGATCGAGCGCGCGTGGCTCGATGAGGTCGAGGCGGCGGGCTTCGTCGATACCTTCCGTGCCGTGCATGGCGAGCTGCGGGACGCCTACTCGTGGTGGAGCTACCGCTTTAACGCGCGCGCAAAAAACGTAGGCTGGCGGATCGATTATTTTTTCATCTCGGCTAATTTGCGCTCGCGGCTAAAGGACGCTTTCATCCTAAGCGACGTGATGGGCAGCGATCACTGCCCCGTGGGCATCGAGATCGAAATTTAGCCGGGGCAAATTTCGCGCCGCGAGCTTTGATCTTGCGCGGCTCGCGGATTTGTCGCTCGCAGGCGGAGGGTTTTTGTAGAAATTTAACGCTAGCGAGTCCGCGAGGGCTTAATCAGGCAGCGTATAAACGCTGCGCGATAAAATTTTAAATTTAAGGAGAGAAGATGTTGAGCGATATCGAAATAGCAAATGCGGCGAAGCCGGATAAAATTTCAAACGTTGCGAAAAATTTGGGGCTTAGCGAGGATGAGATCGAGCTGTACGGCCACTACAAAGCCAAGCTAAACATCAAGCCGCGCTCGCGCGCTTCGAAGCTTATTTTGGTCACGGCGACCAATCCGACGCCGTTTGGCGAGGGCAAGACGACGACCTCCATCGGCCTAGCCGACGCGCTAAAACGCCTGGGCAAAAGCGTCTGCCTTGCGCTGCGCGAGCCGTCGCTAGGGCCGGTTTTCGGTATCAAAGGCGGAGCCGCGGGCGGCGGGTATTCGCAGCTGGTGCCGATGGACGATCTAAATTTACACTTCAACGGCGATTTTCACGCGATCACCTCCGCAAACAATCTCATTTCGGCGGTCATCGACAACTCGCTGTATCAAGAAAACCCGCTAAAGATCGATAAAATTTTATGGAAGCGCTGCATGGATATGAACGATCGCGCGCTGCGCCACATCACCGTAGGACAGGGCGGACGCACCGACGGAGTACAGCGCGAGGACGGCTTTAATATCACCGCAGCTAGCGAGATAATGGCGGTACTGTGCCTCTCAAACGATCTTGCCGAGCTTAAAGAAAATATCGCAAACATAATGGTCGCCTACGATACGCAGGGAGAGCCGATATATGTGCGCGATCTGGGCTGCGCGGATGCCGTGGCGATCCTGCTAAAAGACGCGATGAAGCCAAATCTCATCCAAAGCCTTGAGCACACGCCCGCGCTCGTGCACGGAGGACCCTTTGCAAATATCGCGCACGGCTGCAACTCCATAATGGCAAGCAAGCTAGCTCTAAGTCTTGCCGATTACGCCGTGACGGAGGCGGGTTTTGGAAGCGAGCTTGGGGCTGAAAAATTTATCGACATCAAGTGCCGCCGCGCGGGCATCGCTCCGGATGCCGCGGTGTTAGTCAGCACGATCCGCTCGCTTAAATACAACGGCGGCGCGGATAAAGAAAGTATCGCGAGCCCGGATCTTGCCGCGCTTCAAAGAGGCATCGTAAATTTAGGCGGGCATATCGAAATTTTACAAAACTTCGGGCTAAATCCTATCGTGGCGCTTAACCGCTTCAGCTTCGATAGCGACGGCGAGATCGCCTTCGTGCGCGATTATTGCAAGCAGCGCGGCGTGCAGATGGCGATTTGCGAAAATTTCGCCAAAGGAGGCGAGGGCGCGCTTGAGCTAGCCCGCCTCGTAGTAGATGAGTGCGAGCGCGCTAAGGAGCTGAAGTTTGCCTACGAGCTTAGCGACGATACGGCGAGCAAGATCGAAAAGATCGCTACTAAAATTTACGGCGCGAGCGAGGTCGTTTTCGAGCCCGAGGCGCAAAAGGCGCTACAGCACATCAAGGCTTTGGGGCTTGAGCGGCTAAACGTCTGCATCGCAAAGACGCAGTATAGCTTCAGCGACGATGCCAAGGCGCTCGGGCGGGCACGCGGCTTTAAGCTCAGCGTCAAAGACCTTCAAATTCGCACGGGAGCGGGCTTCATCGTCGCCGTCTGCGGCAAGATAATGCTTATGCCGGGGCTGCCGAAGGTTCCTAACGCGCTAAATATGAAGATCACTAGCGATGGCGTTATAAGCGGGCTGGCGTGAAATTTTATTTTCGGCGCCCGAAGCCAAAGCCGAAAATTCCGCGCTTGGGCGGTAAAATTTAGCTGCGAGCTTCGGCGGCGATAAATTTTACTTGCAGGTTGCGGCGAGTTTATCGCGCCCCAGTTTTAGTGCGTCATGGTTTTGCTACGCCCCGGTTTTATTGCGCTTGGTTTTAGCCGGTCGAGTTTTGGCTAGTCGGATTAGTCGGATTAGTCGGATTAGTCGGATTAGTCGGATTAGTCGGATTTTAGCGCGCCGAGCTCGGCCCGCGAAATTTCATTAAATTTCGCGCAAGATCTACGCAGAAATTCGGCGCGAAACTTGCGCGGGTTTGCATTTGAAATTTCGCTCGCAAAATTCCGCGCAAAAACCGGGCGCAAGATCTTAAACCGAGCCGCCTGCGAGCTTGCGAACTCACCGCGACGAGATTTAAAATCTCATAACGCATAAGCTCGTCGTGAAATTTAAAATTTCACGCGGCCGCGCACAGTGTCATGTGTCGCTACGAGATTCTAAATTTCATGTCGAGCACACCGTGAAATTAATCCGTCGGTCGCGCAGCAGATCGCCGCACGATCTAAAATTCGCGCTTGCACCGCGACATGCACCGCTGCGAGTTAAATTATGCGGCAGGCGAGCTAAATTTTACGCTCGTACGGATCAGTCATGTTGGCGGAGGTTTGCGGCGCCCAGATTAAATTTTACACACCGCCGTGCATCGCCTGCGGTGGGCGCGGACGTCTGATCCGCTTTGCTTGCAAAGGCGCAGGCGGCTATAGAT
>NZ_CALEDC010000322.1 GCF_937949835.1 uncultured Campylobacter sp. | reverse complement strand
GCCGCGTAAATATCGAGACCGATCTGCTCGCGCGATACGTCGCGGCGCAGCTGGGCTTTGCCGGCGGACGGCTCGTCGGTCGCGGCACTGTTGCAGTGCGTGACGTGAGCGCCGATGGCGAAGAAGAGGGGCTTTCGTGGGACGCGGTAGATAAAATTTTGAGCCTGTATTAAGCGGCGCATGATGGACAAAATCGAAATTTGCAGAGAAAATCTTGAGTTTGTATTGGACGGACACGGCGTGCTAGCGGGCTTTAGCACGCGCGAAGGCGGCGTAAGCGGCGGAGCGTATGCGAGCTTAAATTTAGGGGATCACGTGGGCGACGATCCGCAAAACGTCGCAAAAAATCGCGAAATTTTAGCCGACATGCTCGGTATTGCGCCTCGAAATTTAAAATTTATGCACCAGATCCACTCAAACCGCGTTGAAATTTTACGTGCAGGTAGCGATGAAATCCCGCCCTGCGACGGGCTCGTGACCGATCTGCGCGGCGTGGCGCTGTGCGTGCTGGTAGCGGACTGCTCGCCAGTGCTGATCGCTGATGAGCAGCGCGGCGTGGTTGCTGCGGTGCATGCGGGGCGCGCGGGCGTGAGTCAGCGGATCTGCACCAATGCGATAAATTTGATGAGCGAGCGCTTCGGCTGCGTCGCTGCAGAGCTGAAGGTATTTGTAGGCGCGAATATCAAGGCGCAAAACTATGAACTCGGCGGGCTTGATCTGGGCGAGTTTGAGCGCTACAAAACGCAGGGACATTTCGATATGAACGCCGCGCTGCGCGATGAGCTCGCAGCTGCGGGGGTGCGAAACGTTAAATTTGATCCGCGCTGCACTTTTGAGAGCGAGCTACATTTTTCCTACCGCAGAGACGGCGCTACGGGGCGCTTTTGCGGCTTTGTGATGAATAAGTTATGCTGATAAAAGCGAAATAGAGTATGTAATTTCTCCGTAAAGCCCGCTAAAATTTCTCGAAGCACTATAAAATTTGACGTAGAGGCGCTACAAAGCGAAACGGCGAAAAAGAGGCGAGATTGCGGCGTGACATCGCAGTTAAGAAAGCCAAAAAACGTAAAATTTACAATCAAAAATCCAAAGCAAAGGAGAAAATATGCTGTTACTTAAAAATGCCGATCTATACGCGCCAGAGCACATCGGTAGGAGCGACGTTTTGCTCGGCGGAGGTAAAATTTTAGCCGTTTCTAAGGGGCTTGATTTTCGAGTCGAAGGGCTTGAAATTTACGATCTGGAGGGCAAAATTTTAGCGCCCGGACTCATCGATCAGCACGTGCACATCACGGGCGGCGGA
>NZ_CALEDC010000321.1 GCF_937949835.1 uncultured Campylobacter sp. | reverse complement strand
ATCGTCTGGGCGTATCGCGCGCTGAACGAGCCCGGGCAGATCGTAGAAAACTCGAGCGACGACGGCGAGCCCAAATCGACTGCGGGCGCGCCGTGTCTAAACGCGCTTCGCGGCGCCGAGTTGATTAACGCCGCGGTGCTCGTGGTGCGCTACTTCGGCGGTATCAAGCTAGGCACTGGCGGGCTGGTGCGCGCATACGCCAGTAGTGCAAATGCTGCGATAGACGCTGCTGCGGACGCCGCAGAGCTAGTGGAATTCGTGCTGCGTAAGAAGTGCATATTTTTCGTGCCGTTTGCGGCGGTGGCTAAATTTGAACATTTTTTAAAAAAATCGGGTTTCGTTTATGAAGCAAGCTTCGGTGCTTCTGGAGCGGAGTTTAGCGCAGAGCTTAGCGCGGAGGAATTTGAAAAATTTATGGGCTTTGCAGGCGCTCTCGCGCCGGCCCTTAAAATGCTGCGCGAGCCGAAATTTTAAAATTTCAAAATTCTATAAAATTTAAAATCTCGCCCCGGCTAAATTTGAAAGCATAAGCGGATTTTGCATTTTATCGCAGCGGAATTTTAAAGCTAAAGTAAAATTTCATAGTGCGAAACATAAAATCCGATAAATTTTAAAATTTTCAAAATTCTGTCGTAATTTAGCTTGCAAAATTTCGCGAAAATTCCGTCCGTAAATTTCAAAATCCCATAAAATTTTTAAAATTTCACGTGCTTCATCTTAGCTTCACGCACAGGCAGGCTTAGCAGAACTGCAATAGCCGCTAGCGTCATATCCAAATACCACATATAATCATACGCGCCGTATGCCCGCACTGCAAGACCTCCGATATATGCGCCAAAAAATCCGCCGATTTGATGCGAAAGCATCGTAAATCCAAATAGGCTTGCTAAATATCGCGTCCCTAATAGCTTACCGACGGCAGCCGCAGTAGGCGGTACGGTCGCTAGCCAGGTAAATCCTAATCCCACGCTGAAGATATAAAACGTAAGGCTATCTTTGGGCGAGAGCACATAAGCACCAATAAGAGCGATACGCAGGGCATATATGCAAAATAAAATGACTTTACAGCGCACTTTGGAAACACACCAACCTACGAATAAGCTGCCTACGATGTTTGCGATGCCAATCAGTGCGAGCGAAAAGGACGCTACCTGCGCGCCATGCCCGCTTAGTGCTACTTCGCTAGGCAGGTGCGTCACTAAAAACGCTACGTGAAAACCGCACGTAGCAAAGCTTAAATTTATCAAAATATAGCTTTTATCGCGCAGCGCTAAACGCAGCACTTCGCCTAAGCTGCGCTTATCTTCTTCATGCAGGCTGGTTTGTTCGCCAAGTAGAATTTTACTGCCTGCTAAAAGTCTCGCAAGAGGCAGAATTAACAGACTTAGCCCTGCGAGCGTAAAAAATGCGCCGCCGTATCCCAAAGCAGGCGTTGCGATACAAAACCCAATCATCGGCGCAAATAAAAACTGCCCGAACGAGCCGCCTGCATTTAGCACTCCGCTAGCAACCGAGCGGATAGAAAATGGCAGGCGCTTTGCCATTAGGCTCATTAGAATCGGAAAACTACCCGCGCCAAGCCCCAGTGCAAGCCCAAAACCCATCGTTAATACAAGCGCGCTTTCACTACTAAATAACGGCACAAGAGTGCAACTAATCGCCAAAAGCACGCTGCCCCAAAACAGCACGACGTAGGCACCGAGCTTGTCTGCAAGTATCCCGCTAAGCGGTTGCGAAAAGCCCCATACCAGCTGCGTAGTTGCCATCGCAAAGCTTACTTGCGCGATGGATAGGGAATTTGCTTGCATTATGGGCTGTACGAAAAGACCTAATGACATACGAATGCCCATCGTAATCATCAAAATCGCCGCGGCGCATAGGATCATTACCCAAACTGATTTCATATATATTCCTTTTAAAAGGCAGAATTATAACATAAAAATTACGAATATATCGAGATTTTATAGATATATTTAATTAATGTATTTTAGTATATTATTTATGTAAGAGGAATTTACCGAGCTTTAATGGGCTTTGCATTAAAATTCCCTTTTCAAGGAGAAACGATGATTTACGAAGACGAGATGATTTACGTGGAGCGCGAGGAGCACGAAGTGCCGTGGGTGAAGGTCTTTACGAAGGCGAAATTTAAAGAGCTTAGCGACTGCGACGAGGCGACGCTGGCGCATCTGTGGCGCGCCGTGCTTCAGTGCGAAAAGAGCCTGCGGGAGTTTTACGCACCCGATAAAATCAACATCGCAAGCTTTGCCAACTACGTGCCGCGCGTGCATTTTCACGTCCAAGCGCGCTTTAAAAACGACAGCTTTTTCCCGGAGTCCGTCTGGGGAAAAAAGATGCGCAACGGCAAACTCGATCTGCCGGAATTTAGCGAATTTGCAGAGGTTTTAGCGGCAAATTTAAAGATGGAATTCAGATGATAGGCGCGCGATCCAAAAAATACCTAAGCCTTTTCGCGCTTGCTTGCTGCGTCGCCACCTTTGCATTTTACCTGCGCTTTAAAAGCGAGGAAAACGAGATAAAAATCAAGCAGCAGTTCGATTTTAGCGCGAGTTTGTTTGAAAAGATCGTGGACGAAGAGAAGCTAAACGCCTTTGCGATCTCGCTGATTTTGTCGCAAAACAGCGACGTGGTGCGCTGTTTTGAGAGCGGCAAACACGGCGAGTGCATGGACGTGACGAAAAAATACAAAGATATTTTAAGCGCAGTGCCCTTTTATACGGGCGTGAAGATACATTTTCATACGCAAAACACCAGAAGCCTGGCTAGGAGCTGGAGCGACGAATTTTACAACGACGATCTGAGCTCGTTTCGCCATTCGCTTTTGCAGATCCGCCATAGTCTGCTTCCAAAAGCGCTTGTGGAGATGGGGCGATGCGGAGTTTTTATGCGCGGAATTTCGCCGGTTTTTAGCGACGGTAAATTTATCGGAAGCGCCGAGATAATGCTCGATTTCGAGCACGTCATCGCGCAGATCAACCGCATGGGAAACGATATTTTTATCCTCGTAGATAAGAGGTTTGAAACCGACTGCTTCTACGATAAAATAGGCGTTATCAAGGACTTTATCGTCGTAAACAGCGCGCCGGATTACGACGTTTTGTCGATTTTGGCGACGCTTGATTTTGGGGCGCAGAGCTTTATCAAAAAGGACGGACATTATTTTTACGTGCGGGCATTTTCGGACGAAAACGGCACGAAGCTGGGCTATATAATTCTGCACCGCGAAGGCTAGCGGCGAGATTTAAATTTAGGCGCCTATCTCTTGTTTGCTTTGTC
>NZ_CALEDC010000320.1 GCF_937949835.1 uncultured Campylobacter sp. | reverse complement strand
GGTGCACGAGGAGCCTAGAAAATCTCTACTCAAAGGCCAAAGCACTCGAATACGAGGGCATCTCGACCTTTATCCACACTGGCTCTTACGCGCTGCCTAGCGTTACATTTACGGGCTCTGTCACGCGCGATCTGGTGCTCATCGACAAGGTCATCGGCTGTAAGATCGCGATGAGCGACAACCGCGGCAGCTACCCGACTTCTAAGGAGCTCATCAAGACCCTCACGCAGATCCGCATCGGCGGTATGATCTCGAAAAAAGGCGGCGTGCTACATATGCATATGGGCGGGCTCGCGGATAAATTTGACCTGATTTTTAGCGTGATCAAGGATTATTCGTTCCCCGTTAATTACTTTTCGCCGACGCACTGCGCGCGGACGAAGGAGCTCTTTGACGAGGCGATCAAATTTCAAAAAATGGGCGGCTACATCGATATCACGAGCGGCGGAAGTAAATTTGCCCCGCTTCACGAAGTTATAGCGTATGGGCTTGCTAACGGGCTAAATTTAGAGCGCCTAACGATGAGCTCGGACGGCAACGGCAGCGTGCCTAGATTTGACGAAAACGGCGCGCTAGTGGGCTACGGCTGCGCTTCGTGCGAGACGAATTTAGAGGTCTTGCAAGCCTGCGTGAAAAATAAAATCCTAACCATCCCGCAAGCGCTAAGCATGATGGGCAAAAACGTCGCAAAATACCTAAATCTAAGCGGCAAAGGCGAGATCAAAGTAGGCTTTGACGCCGATTTTGCGGTATTTGACGAAGCTCTAAACCTAGATAGCGTGATCGCGAAAGGGGAGTTTTGCGTAAAAGAGGGCGAGCTCGTGAAAAAGGGATTTTTTGAGTGAAATTTAGAGCGAATTCGCCGTTTTCTTAAATTTGGCGGGTTTTAAATTTGACGAATAATTTCGCTCACGCCACTTGCAGCCATCTCATCTTTGCAGCGCAAAATTTAACCGCGCAGGGGTCTGGATTATATTAAATTTAGCTTTAATTTAGCTATTTTTAAATATAATCCCAGCTTCAATTCACACACACCAATCCTAAAATTTGGTTGCGTTTGTCAAAAACAAATGTTAATGGGTGTGGAGGAGAAACCTAAATTTCGGGGCAACCCACAAGGAGAAAACTCATGGTAACAATGAGAGATTTGCTAGAGTGCGGCGTTCATTTCGGACACCAAACACGAAGATGGAATCCGAAGATGAAAAAATTCATTTTCGGCGAGAGAAAAGGTATCTACATCATAGATCTACAAAAAACTATCCGCTACTTCCGCTACACTTATAATATCGTACGCGACGCGGCTGCAGAGGGCAAGACGATACTTTTCGTAGGCACCAAAAAACAAGCCGGCGCGACGCTAAAAGAGTACGCCGAAAAATGTGGCATGCCTTATGTGAGCCACAGATGGCTAGGCGGCATGCTAACGAATTTTTCCACTATCAAGCAATCGATCCGCAAGCTCGAAGTAATCGAGACTATGGAAGAAGACGGCTCGATAAATTTGCTAACCAAAAAAGAGGCGCTAATGCTTCGCCGCAAAAAAGAAAAACTCGAGCTTTATCTAGGCGGCATTCGCAATATGAAGGGCCTTCCCGATATGATCTTCGTCATCGACGTTGTAAAAGAAAAGATCGCCGTAGCGGAAGCTAACCGCCTAAAAATGCCGGTTATCGCGCCTTTGGATACAAACTGCGATCCGGACGTAGTCGATTTCCCAATACCCGGCAACGACGATGCGATCCGCTCGGTTCAGCTTTTCTGCCAAGAGATGGCTGAGGCGATCAACGAGGGCAAGGCGCTTCGCGATCAAGATGCGAGCGAGGATGTCGAGCAGAGCGA
>NZ_CALEDC010000319.1 GCF_937949835.1 uncultured Campylobacter sp. | reverse complement strand
CGCAGAATTTCAATGCAAAAGCGAGCGTAAATTCCGCGGGAGATTCCACTGCGAATTCCGCTGCCGTAAATTCTTTAGCAAATTCAACCGCAGCAAATTCTACGAAGCAAAATTCTGCTGAAAATTCTACGGCATTAAATTCCGCATCGAGCGCAATATCCAAAACGCTAATTTTCGCCCTGCCCTCGTCCAAAAATTACCTAGACGAGCCTATGGGCGCTACCATATTCGATGTCGATAAACTAGGCGAAAAATACGCATTTTTATATAACGGCGACGCGTTTGAAAAGATGCTGGGCGTGTTTGCGGTCGGCAAGATCATGCACTATAAGCTACCGATGACGGGGATTAAAAACGTCTATTTCTACGACGAAAATACCGTGATTTTGCTAGGTCTTGGTAGCGAAATTTTATACTTCGACCTACCTAGCGGCAAGGTAAGCTTCGAGCAAAAGCTCACCATCGCGTCTTTGGGCGGCAGCGCCTACGACCGCGCTAGCGGGACGCTACTAATCTCGTGCGAAGGCGGCATCGTGTTTTATTTCGACGCGAAAGCGAAAAAACTTATGAGCCAAAAGTCCCTGCACAAGGACGGGATCTACTCCGTGGCGCTGCTTGGCGATCGCATGATGAGCGGCTCGAACGACAAAGAAAGATCGTGCTACTACGAAAACGGCGATTTCGCTAAATTTTATAACGCCCATTTTGCAGTTTTTGCCGTGGCGCTAAGCCCCGAGCTAGGCGCTTTTACAGTTAGTAACGGCGTGCGCGTAATCGATAAAGCAGGCGAGATCGTCCGCAGCATCGAGCTAGGTAACGATATCATCAACTATCTGCTTTTCGAAGGAGATTATCTCGTGGGCTCGGGGTACAATAGATATATCTACTTTTGGGGGCTAAAATGAATATTTCAAGCGTCGTGATCTATCTGGGCGCAAATACCGACGTAGCGGCGTTTCGCAAGCAGCTGCAAAGTATCGGCGGCTGCGAGTTCGTAGCGTGCCAGGACGGCAAGGCGGTAGCCACGATTAGCGCGGAGAGCTTCGAGGACGAGATCGCCGCATTTCGCGCGATAGAGGCTATAAAGGGCGTAAGCGAGGCGATGATGATCTACTCATACTCCGATCTGGACGCAGATATCGCCGCGGCAAACTCCGACAACGGCGAGCAGATAATGCGCGAGCTGGACGAAAAAGACCCGAGCCAGATCAAATACGGCGGCAAGGTACGGGTCTAAACCGCCGCCGTAAATTTTAAAATTTTACCGCCAAATGTAAATTTTAAAATTCCAAATTTAACTACCAAATTTAACTATATAATTTTAACTGCGCAAACAAGCTTGGAATTTTTACAGCAAGTCGTTTGCTGCAAGCGCTGCGGATTATGGGCTCGTTAAGCTTGCATTGGATAATATAGCGCAATCTGCCCGAAGGAGTAAGCTTGCGCCTGAAATACCTTTGTATT